>CAYVYG010000196.1:0-3869 GCA_964454385.1 uncultured Microthrixaceae bacterium | reverse complement strand
TCTGTACCCACCAGGACGTGCATCGCGTCACACTATTGCACCGCCAGTCGGTGCTGGTCCGCGAAGCACACATCGGTAGCCTCGGTGGATGGCCCGGGTCCTGATCGTCGGTGGAGGCATCCTCGGAACCGCGCACGCCATCGAGGCGCTGGGCCGCGGATGGGAGGTCGTCCAGTTCGAGACCTCGGCCGAGCCGAATGCCGCCACGCCGCGAAGCGTCGGCGCCCTGCACTTCTCACGCTGCGCTCCCGGTCTCGAGCTCCACCTCGCAATGGCGGCGGCCCGGTCCTGGAGAGAGCTCGCCACCCGCACCTCCCGACCCCTCGTGCGCGAGACAGGCTCGATGGTGGTGGCCACCGACGAACTGGAAGCGGGCCTGCTCGGTGCCCTGGCGGATCGCACCGATGCCGAGGACCGCGGCTGGCGCCTGATCGACGCGGACAAGGCCCGCGAGTCCCTGCCGGTTCTGAGGGGCGACATCACCGCTGCGCTGCGCTGCGATCTCGACCTGGTCGTCGAGCCGCGATCGTTGCTCGAGAGCCTCCGCACGATCCTCCTGCACGACGACCACTACACCTTCAAGGGGGGCATCGAGGTCCGCGACGTCAACGCCGATTCCGTCACCGACACGTCCGGGCGTACCCATCTCGGCGACTTCGTGGTGCTGTGTCCGGGGTCCCGTTCGGACCTGGCCGTGTCGGTGATGCGCCAACCGTCTATCCTTCGCTCCACCCGCATCCAGGTCGCCCAGACAGAGCGCTTCGACGGCGATTTGGGCGTGCCGGTGTCGGACCTGGCCGCGCTGGCCAACAGCGCCATCGGCCGCGCGGAGGACCTCGAGGGGATCCCCGTCGACCCGCTGCTGGGAACCACCGAGGTGGGACTCACCTGCGTGCAGCGCCGTAACCGGACCCTGACCGTGGGCGAGGCCCGCGACGACAACGAGCCGCTCGAGTTCGACATCGCGCAGCGGCCGACCGAGGTGTTGATGGCGCGTCTCGGCGCGATCCTCGGCACGCAGCCACCACGGATAGCCCGCCAGTGGGTGGGCTCGGTGCGCACCTGCGTGGACGGAAGGCTGTGGCTGCGCGAGGACCTCGACGAGACGGTTGCCCTGATCACCTGCGCGGCCCAACGCGGGATCCTGCTCGCACCCGTGATCGCCGACGACACCTTCGACTGGCTGTTGCACGGGATCGACTCCGGAGCCACCCGACCGGGGGCCGACGGTGGTCGGGTCGACTGAACGACCCGTTCGGACCGAGCGCTCCCAACGGGCGCCGAGTGACCCACGATTGCTCCACGCGGATCTGGATTCGTTCTACGCGTCGGTCGAGCGACGCGACGACCGGTCACTGCGCGACGTCCCGGTCATGGTGGGCGAGGGAGTGGTGCTCGCGGCCACATACGAGGCGCGGGCGAAAGGGGTCCGAACGGCCATGAGCTCGGCCGAGGCCCGACGACTGTGCCCGGACGCCGTCGTCGTGGCACCGCGCATGGGTGCATACTCCGAGGCGAGCGCCGAGGTGTTCGAGGTGTTCCGGGACACAACCCCCTTGGTGGAGGGCCTGTCGATAGACGAGGCGTTCCTCGATATCTCCGGTCTCGCCCGCAGCGGGGGCGGCCCCATCGGGATCGCAACCAGGCTGCGGGAGCGCGTCCGCGACGAGGTGGGCCTGCCGCTGAGCATCGGTGTGGCCTCCACCAAGTTCCTGGCCAAGGTTGCCAGCGCGGCCGCCAAACCCGACGGACTGTTGGCCGTTCCGATCGGCGGCGAGTTCGAGTTCCTGTGGCCGCTGCCGGTACGGCGCATCTGGGGCGTCGGCGCGGTCACCGAGGAACGCCTGGCTTCGCGGGGCATCCACACCGTGGGCGAGCTGGCAGCGGTCCCCGAACAGCTGCTCGCGAGCTGGGTCGGAAGGGCGAACGGCGCGCAGCTGCACGCGCTGGCACACAACCGCGATCCGCGTCCGGTGCAGGTGAACCGGCGTCGCAAGTCCGTCGGGGCCCAACAGGCCCTCGGGAACCGTGGCGTCGCACGCCCCGAAGCCGAGGTGCTGCTGACCGAACTGGTCGAGCGGACCGTCAAACGCCTGCGCGCCGGTGATCGGATCGCGCGGACCCTCGAGCTCCGGTGGCGCTCCCACGACATGACGTCGCACACGATGTCGACGACACTCGGGCACCCGACCGACGACACAGAGACGCTCCTCGACGGAGCCCGCGCACTGCTCGATACGGCTTGGTCCGAGATCGAGCGTGCGGGACTGGGCCTGCTCGGTTTCAGCGTCGCGAACCTCTGCGAGGTCCAGGCCGTGCAACTCGGCTTCGACTTCAGCGGACGGGACCGAACCGGATTGGACTCGACCCTCGACGAGATCAACGAGCGGTTCGGTGATCGGGCGATCACCCGTGGCTCGCTGGTCGACCGCACACCCACCGAGACGCCGGTTCTGCCCGACCCTCCCACCCCGGGCTGAGGAGCCGGATTCCCGGGAGCCCTCGGATACTCTCCGGAGGAAGTGACCCGGGCAACGACGCAATCGCTGCTGGCGCCCCTGCGATGGGCTCGCCGACTGGTCGACCTCCTCGGGCCGACCGGCGACGCGACGCGCCAGAGCCTGGTCGCGCTCGCGTTCAACTCGGCCTCCAGCCTCGTCGCCGGAGCGTTCCTCGGAGCGATCGTGGGGACCTTCGAGGATCTGCCGGGGTTGTTGTTGATGGTCCCTGCAGCGATCGGGCTCCGGGGCAACATCTTCAGCACGTTCGGCAACCGGATCTCGACCGCGATCCACACCGGAACGTTCACCCCGTCCGCGCGGCGCGAGACCGTGCTCGGACAGAACGTGCTGGCCACGATGTCGTTGTCCGTGGTCATGTCGCTGGTCCTGGCGGTCGTGGCGCGGCTCATGGCGGTCGTGTTCGGGGTGGAGGACGCGGTCGGGATCCTCGAGCTGGTGCTGATCAGCACCGTCGCCGGTGTTCTCGCATCGGTCGTGGTCCTCGGGGCGTCGGTTGCCCTGGCCGTCGCCTCGGTGCGACGGGACTGGGACCTCGACAACCTCGTCGCCCCGAGCGTGTCCACCTTCGGCGACGTGGTTACGATCCCCTGTCTGTTCCTCGCCTCGCTGCTGGTGGGCACCGGGGACTGGACCCTGGTGCTGTCGGTGGCCCTGATCATCGCCGCCGTGGTGGTCGCGGTCGCGAGCCTCCGCTCGCACCTGGAGGACTTCCGTCGAATCGTCGCCGAGTCCATCCCGGTCCTGAGCGTCGCGTTGGTCCTGTCGACCTTCGCCGGTGTCGCGGTCGAGAAACGGTTGTCGATCTTCGCGGCGCTCCCGGCGCTGCTGGTGCTGCAACCGGCGTTCGTGAGCTCCGCGGGATCCCTCGGCGGCATCCTCTCGAGCCGCATCAGCACGAACCTGCACCTCGGACTGGTCGAGCCGACGCTGATCCCGGGCCGCCCGGTGCTCGACGACGCCACGCTGGTCATCGGGCTCGCGATCCCCGTGTACGTGCTCAACGCCCTGGGAGCGCAGCTGGTCGCCACCACCCTCTCCCAGGCGTCGCCGGGAATCGGATGGATGCTCGCGGTGTCACTCGTCGCGGGGCTCGTCACGGTTGCGTTCGTGGTCGCGCTCGCCTACTACGGCACCGTGGCCGCCTGGCGCGTGGACCTGGATCCGGACTCCGTCGGGATCCCGGTCGTTACAGCGTCGGTCGACTTCGTCGGTGCGATCTGCCTGGTAGCGGTGGTGGTGACCTTCGGGCTGGTCTGATCGGTGCTTCGCCAGGAGCGTGGGTCGGTATTCGATAAACGCGATTGGACATGCGGTCTGGGGCACGAACATGCAACCGATCCTGATGCG
>CAYVYG010000195.1:0-6645 GCA_964454385.1 uncultured Microthrixaceae bacterium | reverse complement strand
TCGACACGCTGACGATCCGACGGCTCGATACCCGCTTCGATCTCACCCACAGCCCTGATCACCGTGTTACGGCTCATCCCCGACGCCTCAGCCACCGCGGTCTTGCCGCCATGACCCAACTCGGACGCGACCGCCCCGGCCACCACCCGCCGCTGACGCTCATTCAGATGCGGCAACACCCGCTCGAAGAACCGACCCAACTCCTGTACCGACGCATCCACACCACCACACTACCCCGCGCGAACTAACCTGTGGCGGACCCTGGGTATGTGCCACTCCATGAACACGTCCGACACGACCGAGGTCGACCACTCTCAGCGCCGGGGCGCGTAGTTGAACCAGTCGCCGTCCGAACGGCGACGGGCGTGCACCATGCGAAGCCGCACACGCCACGGGATGCGCCAACGCGACGCACGGGCACGATCGAGGTTGCGACGGTCGACCAGGCACCCGGCGGCATCGAACGCCTCCACTGTCGGACTCCGCCTTCCCCGCCACACGACGATGGCGAACCCGGCGGGCGACACCGGCCGATCTGTTCCTCGCCAGCGGAGCGTCTCGACCTCGGGTCCGACTCGGATGACGGCGTCGTGGATGGCGCGACGTTGGCGGCCCCCGATCGAGCCCGCCATCTCGATGGTGATCGACCCAGAGTTCACGGTCGAACGGTCTTCCATCCGGGGGTCGTCGCTGCCCGAACCGGCGGAGCCTATCGAGACCCAGGTCCCACCGTCACGCCGAAACGCGTGTGCGACGACCGAGCTGCCACGTCGCTTGCCACGCGTCGCCTCCAGGACGGCAGCGACGTCGCCGTCACGATCGACGGCGAGGACCCTGTGGCGCTGCCGCCGACTGGGAGCTCGATCATCGAGCACGCCGTGCTCGATGGCGCGGATGCATGCCGCTTCCCGTTCTTCCCACATCTGGGCGAGCGTACGAGCACCCCGCGCGATGTCCACCGCCTTCCTTCGTCGGCACTTTGGTCGCGACCAACAACCCGTTGACGCGCCGCTTAGCAGGGCATGGAACAGCCGTCGCTCTTCGACACCGAACCCCTCCTCCTGACGATCCCGGAAGCGGCGCACATGCTGGCGATCGGGCGAACGCTCGCGTACGAGCTCATCGCCGCCGGCGAGCTCGAGGTGGTGCACATCAACCGCGCTGCTCGCGTGCCGCTCGACGCGGTGCATGCGTTCGTCGAGCGTCGCCGAGCCGGCGACGGTGTCGCCGTCAGCCGGTAGCGTCCGGCCATGGCGTCGATGCGTCGGCTCAACACCGCCCAGGGTGTCCGCTACGAGGTGCGGTGGCGACCCGCACCGGGCCAGACCGAGCGCTCCCGGCGCTTCGACTCGCTGGAGCGTGCGAAGGCGTTCAAGTCGCAGACCGAGGCCGCCCAGAGCCGCGGCATCGCGTACGACCCGACCGGCGGGCGAATCCCGTTCCGCCGCTACGCCGAGCGTGGCTCGAGGGTCGATCGCTCGCCCCCACAAGCCGGGACAACTACGCCGAGACGCTCGAACGCCACGTCTACCCCACCTTCGGCGCGACCCCGATCGGCCGGCTCACCCCCAACGAGGTCCGACGTTGGCACCGTCCACTGCACGAACGCATCCCCTCGACCGCCTCACGGGCGTACCGGTTCATGCACGCTATCCTCGCCACCGCGGTCGACGACGACCTGATCCCCCGCAACCCGTGCCGCATCAAGGGCGCCGGATCCGATCCGCACATCGAGCGTCCCTTCGTGCCCGCTGAGGTCGTCGTGGCGCTCGCCGACATCGCCCACGCCCGGATCCGCCCGATGATCCTCTTCGCCGGCTTCGCCGGCCTGCGCTACGGCGAACTACGAGCCCTCCGACTGCGCAGCTACGACCGCCTGCACGGCACCCTGACCGTGCGCGAGTCGATCGACAGGCGCTCTCGCCGCAAGACCACCAAGACCGATTCGAGTCAGCGCACGGTCAGGCTCGCTCGTCGACGGACTGCGGACCTCGCCGAACTCCGACGACGGCGGGAGCGGTCGGGCCGAGCGCCCCGCGAGCGCCGCGGGTTTCTCGCGGCGCGCAGGGTTGACACGTCAGCATCAACCTGGACCCGGAACCGAAGAATCCCCTGCAGTTGCAGGGGATTCTCTGGAGCACCTCCAACGGGATTCGAACCCGTGCCGCCACCTTGGGAGTTCGACCAAGATCGTCCGACCGCTGCGGCCGGGTACCGAAAGGCCTGTCCTTGCAGGGTTCTCGGTCCGTGTGGTCCGTCGAGATCGATCTCGTCACGCGCAGGGGATTACCAAACGGATTTCCAGCGGACCGTGACGTACCCAGTCCCCGTTGAGCTATCCGTCGAGGTCGGGAAGCTCGCTCAGCAACATTGGCAGGTCCTCGGTCACTGTGGCCCAGAGAACGTCGAGGTCGATGTCGAAGTAGTGATGGACCAGCCGGTCACGCGTTCGCGCAGCGGCGGACCATGGCACGTCGGGCATTTCGGAGCGACCCTCCGCAGTCACCTGCTTGGCAGCTTCACCGACGATCTCGACCAGCTTCGTCAAAGCGAGTCGAAGCATCTCGTCGGTGTCGAGGTCGCCACGCTCGCGGCCCTCGATGAACTGCCGGGCGGTCATCGCCGCATCCACCAGGTGCCTTACTCGCACCCGATCCTCAGGCTGCATAGATGGGTCTCGCTTCGGCGGCGACCTGATCGCGGAAGTAGCGGCTCAGATCGCCATAGGTGCGAAGGTCGACCCGGCGACCGACGAGCGCCTCCAGCTGCAGTTCCATTGCGGCCAGTGCCAACAAGCCAGGGGTGCGGTCGTGTTCGAACTCGACCAGCACATCCACGTCACTCCCCTCGGCGAAGCGATCCCCCAGGACCGAGCCGAACAGCGCAAGGTGCTTTACGCCATGCTCCGCGCAGAATGCTGTCAGCGCTTCATCGCCGACCTCGATACCGTGTCCGAGATCCATCGGATCATCTTCCCACGACCGTTAGCTCGGGTCGATCATCCTTCCTTCCAGCTGCGCACCCGGGCGGCAGCATCGTCGCCGAGACGGTCGCGAGGCTAGGTGGCCCCGGCCCACCACGAAGCGAGCGCGTAGCCCAAATCGGGCAGCGACCAACCGGCCATCTGCTGGGTCCGGGTGTCTACGAACCATGCCCGATCAAGCCAAGCCTCTTCGAGAAGCTCACAGATCCGCTGCTCAGGGCCGGTGATCGACCGGCGTTCTCCTCAAGTCACGCTCCTACAACAGAAGCAGGACTGACCTCTACAACCAAGGCCTCGACAACCAAGGGCGACGAACTCGCGAGCTCCATGAACTCCTCGATCCGCTCATCGCTTACACCACGCTCGAAATCGAGATCCGACAAGAGTGCCTGACGGCTCCGCATCGCCCGACCCCAGAATCGGCGAGAGCCCTGCAACTGCAGGGCTCTCGCCGATTCTCCCAACGGGATTCGAACCCGTGCCGCCACCTTGAGAGGGATCGGCAACGGCGATCTCGGTGCCGTCGAGCGGGTCGCTCGATGAGGCGAGAAGCCTTGTGCCATCTGGCTTCTCGCGCTCTGAGCCATTGACCTCGCCGGGTCGAGGTGGGCAAAATCTGGGCACAAACCCGTCGAAGCTCCCGGGCGTGTGATCTGGTGTCGTCGAGCTTCCTTCTGTCTCTGGGCGTTCGTGCCCGAAGGAGGAAGTTCCGACATAGCCGCTAGCCGCCGCTACCGCAAACCCTTGGTGTCGTTCGAGTTCGGCACTCGCATCTACGCACCCACAGACGCCGAGCCCCGCTACCGGGTGGTCGCCCCCGGCGTCGACGGCGTCCGGGTGAGCCAGAAGTTCACCACCGAGGACGCCGCGCGCCGTCGGGCCCGCGAGCTCGAGAAGCTCCAGTCCGCATCGATGAGGGCGCCGGGCCGCTTGCCCGCCCCGTCGACGGTCGGCGCTCTGATCGACCGTTGCGTCGCCAGCCTCGGGTCGCGCTCGACGCGCTACGCAGAGCGGCAGGAGTACCTACTGCGCATGTGGGTGCGGCCTGTGCTGGGCGATCTGGCGCTCACTACGTGGTCGCCCGCCGACTCCGAGGCCGTGCTCGACCGGGCCCGCAAGCAGCTCGCTCCGTCGACGGTGCAGAACGTCGGCTCGGCGATGCGGGCGCTCGTGACGTTCGCCCACAAGAACCGCTGGCTCGCCCGCGACGCCGACCCGATGTGGCTGGTGCGCTACAGCCCGAGTGCCGAGATGCAGGGCCAGGCGCGCGGCTTCGTCCCTCGCTCGTCCTTGCCGACCGACGAGGAGTGCAACCAGATGTTCAAGGCTCTCGACGCTGCCCGACACCCGGACTGGGCGCTCGCCATGCGGCTGAAGCACCGCTCGGGTCTGCGCTGGGGTGAGCTCATCGCGCTCCGTCCCGTCGACCTCGACTTCGACCCGCAGCGGGTCATCCGGGTCCATCGAGCGGTCGAGCAGTCCCGCCAGGGGTTGGCGATCAAGGGCACCAAGAACCGTCAGCGTCGGGCAACCACCTTCCCGGCCAGCCTCGTCGAGCCGCTCGAAGCGTGGGTACAGCGCGCCGAGATCGAGCGCGGACCCGAGGGGCTGCTCTTCCCTGGAGGTGATGGTGGCTTCGCCAACCGGCGATGGTTCCAGCGGGTCTGGGCACGCGCCGCCCACGAGGCCGGCTGGCCGATGAAGCGCAAGACCGCAGCGGTGTGGCACCCCCACGACCTTCGCCACGTCGCTGCGTGCTGGTTGCTCTTCGACGTCGGGCTCGATCCGGCGGTGGTGGCCGCGCTGCTCGGCCACGCCAATGCCGCGTTCACTCTCAGCCGCTACGTCGGCGTGCGCGGCGACCTCAGCGCCACCGTCACCGCAGCAACGGAAGACTGGTGACAGACGGGGGTGGACACTTGGCGAGCCACAAGTGACCACGGGGGTGTACCCTTGGATCATGAGCGACTCGCTGACGATCAACCCGGCGCACCTGTCCGACGACGACTGGGCGACCATTCGTTCCTTCCTGGACGCCGCGAAGGCCAGGGGTGAGGTCGTCGAGTTCTCATCTCGAGTGGAGCTGCTGACGCCGGCAGAGGTGGCCAAGCGGCTCGGCATGTCCCGGTCGACGGTGCTGCGCCGGATCGCAGATGGGGACCTGAAGGCGACGAAGGTCGGCTCCCACCACCGGATCCCGCTCGCCGAGTTCGAGAGGTACAGCCATGAGCTGGTGCGCCGGATGGCCGAAGCCAGCGCGGATGACATCGAGGCCGAGCTCTTCGGTGAATGACGTTGTCGTCTTCCTCGACGCCAACGTCCTGGTGTCCCCAGTCACGCGAACGTTGTTGATAGCGGGAGGCCGCGCCGACGGACTGCTCCTGACCTGGTCCGCGCATGTGGAGGCCGAAGCCGACCGCCACACACGCGGCGCGTCGTCGCGTACCTCGGAAGTGCGCCGCGAGATCCTCGGGATGCGCCTCTCGAAGTCCGCGCTGAGCACTCAGGGGCTGCTGACACCGGCACTGGAGGATCGGCAGGTGATCGCCGATGCGATCAGCGCGGGCGCCCGCTACCTCATCACGACTGACGTCGACGACTTCGCATCGGAGGATCTTGATGCTCACGCGATGAGCGCCGTGAACCCGGACTACTTCATGGCGCTGCGCTTCAGCGAGCACGCCTACCACGAAGGGGTGCGCACGCTCGCCGAGGTCGCTCGGAACCCTCAGCGCACTGACGCCGAGGTGCACGTGATACTCGGCCGGCGACACCCGGACCTGACCGCGCGATTCGCGGGCGCCTTCGATTCGAAGCCGGTCCCACCCGACCCCGATCAGCCGATCGTGCGCTTCCGCGGAACCGTCTGCGTGCGCTGCGAGGCGGTCCTCACCGGAGCAAGGAGCCTACGGATCGGCCTGTGCGGCAATCACCTCGCGGGTCCGGAGTGAGGTGCGCGGTGCCAGCCGACGTGTTGTCAAGCCTTTAGCGAGTCTTGGGTTTGACGTAAAGACAGACCGAAGAGTCGCGTCTGGCGGTGCGGCTTACTCGGGGAGGAGGTCCAACGGGAGGTCGCGCGGGAGGTCGTCGACCCCGACCATCATCACGATGTCGGCAACGGCACCGACCACGGCATCGCCGAGGAGCGGGATCGCCACCGCGGCGCCGGGTAAAGTTCCATCGCTGCACGCGACGACACGGAACAGGACGGAAGCCGGGGTCGGGCCGAACGCGCCGGGCGGTGGTAGCGGCATGGTGGACCTATAGCCGGATCGAGCGGTAGACGGAACAGGGGCCCGTAGGGGAACCTCTCAATGTGTGCGCGCCGGATCTGCTGTTCGCGACGACGAGTGCCGACCGATCGGGCGGGGCTTCGGGGAGAGCTCGACCGGCGGCTGAGGGTCCGACACACGAGGTGCGCAACCCTCCTCCGGTCGGCCCGGTGAGGTGGGCACAATCTGGGCACAATCGGGCACAAATCGCGGTGGTACGGGCCGGTATCGACCGACACGCACCGGCACGACCGAGTGGTCCCGCCAGCCCCCGGAAACGTCGAAACCCCTGGCATTGCAGCGGTTTCGGCTGCTCACCAGGGGCTTCGTGTCGAGCACCCCCAACGGGATTCGAACCCGTGCCGCCACCTTGAGAGGGTGGTGTCCTAG
>CAYVYG010000194.1:0-6671 GCA_964454385.1 uncultured Microthrixaceae bacterium | reverse complement strand
CCACATCAGAAGAACCATCACCATCGAAATCAGCCCGCACCCCACCAGAAGGCCCAACCTGCGGTGGCGGCCTCCAGTCCGGGTCAGCCTCGGTGGCACCGTTCGCTGTGAGAGCGACCTGGTTCGACCCGTTCGCATCCATCGCCATGATCTCGGCATCGCCGTCCCTGGTGCTGACAAACGCGATCCGGCTGTCGTCGGAGCTGAACGAGGGTGCGTAGTCGTGTGCCGGATCCGTCGTGAGCGCGACTGGGTTCGACCCGTTCGCATCGACCCGCCAGATCTCGTAGTCGTTGCCGAAGGTGCCGAAGATGCGATCGAACGCCACCGAGATCCCGTCGTTGGACCAGTCCGCGAGATCGTCCTCACCACCCACTCCTCCGGTGAGCGCCTGTTGAGATGCGCCGGCCGCGGACATCGTGTACAGATCAGGCGTACCGCCGCGCGTGCTGGTGAAGACCAGCTTGGTTCCAGCGGGATTCCATCCCGGGTCGTAGTCCCCTGCCGGATCCGTTGTCAGTGCGGTCGCTGCCGAGCCGTCGGAGAGCATCACGAACACGTCGTCGTTCCCGTTGCGGTTGGACACGAACGCGATCTTCGATCCGTCAGGCGACCATGCGGGCTTCGAATCGGCGGCCGGGTCGTTGGTCAACCGGACCTGGTTCGAGCCGTCGGCATCCATCACGTAGATCTCGTTGTTGCCGTCACGATTCGACGTGAACACGATGCTGGGCGCTGTCGAACCGCCCGGAAGGAGATCCACCAGCGCTGCCCGTGCAGCGTCGAAGGTCGCACCGTCACGGTCGGGGGTGACCGAGTGCATGGTGGGAAACAGCGACTCGGCCACGGCGCGTGCCTGCGTTTCGAGCCCGGACGAACGTAGATGGTTCAGAAGCTCGAAGTCCTCCCGTCCGTCCCTGATCCGCTTGAGCCGGATGGTCTCCAGGGGGATGTCGTGGGTTCCTCCGATGCAACCACGATCACCCGGATCGGGACAGTCCGGGTTCGAGTCACCCTTGCCCGGGTAGAACAGGGTCCCGTCGCCGTTGGTGCCTTCGTAGAACAGGCAGTTCGAGTCGTTGGGATGCGCCGGGTCGAGAGGCGCGCAGTCGTTCCATGCCTTGTCGAGCCGGTAGGTGGTCTCCCAGTACAGCTCGCCGGAGAAGTCATACAGAAAGGCCATCCATCCCATCGCCCGCTGCTGGGAGGCGGGAGAGTCGATAGCGAGGCTCGGCCAGCCGTCCCAGTAGGAGCCGTTCGACTGGGAATCCGGGTCGGAGGCGCACCCGTTGGAGAGACACGATACGTAGCTCCACAGGGAGTTGTCGGGATCAGAGAGGTACGCGTCGTAGTTGGACCTCTGGTTGCCGACATACGGCGGGTTGTTCACATCGTCGAGCCGGTTGACCGGCGGCACGAGGATCGAGATCTTCGACGTATCACCGAAGGTCTGCGCTTCGTTGATCGTCGCCGTGACCAGTGTGTCCACCTGGGGCCACGCCGCGATCGCCTCGTTCCCGACGGTTGCGCATGCCGCCCACTTGGCGGGATCAGCTACGGGTTCGTCACAGGTGTAGGCGAGGACCTTGTCGGCGAAGCCCGAGGTGTTCGCCTCGGCCTCCCAGGCATCCACACAGGCGGTCCTGCAATGGCCCGACGCGTAGGCGTAGAAGCCGACCTCGGTGAGCTCGGCTCCCGCCAACCGCGGTGCGCTCCATAGACCTCCACTGTCGACAACGGGATCGCCCTGGATCAGCGGCAGTGCGTACCGCAACCAATACGCTCTTGCCGGATTGGTGCTCGGAGGCGCCTCGTTCACCCCCAGGGGCCAGGGGTTCGCGATCGTGACCCGGTTCTCGAGAGCCACGCGGGCATACAGCGAATGCAGCGCCCACCGCTGCTCGTCGTCCCAGTTGCAGTATGGACTGCCCGTGTGGGCATCACAGACACGCCGGTAGTTGGTGAAGAACGCGTTGTGAAGCGTGGAGGTCGACGGCATGGTTAGGTCGAGGACCTCGAGTTGCACGGGAACCGACTGGGACAGCCCGCCGGCGCCGGTCACAAGCAGAGAACCCGAGTAGATTCCAGGAGCTTGGGATGCCGGGACCAGGACATCGATCCAAGCCACGCGGTTCTCCCCGGCGGGGACATCGAGCGGGAAGGCGCCACGCTGTTCGCCGTAGACGTAGTCGGTGCTCGGCACGAGTGGATCCGCCCAACGTCCGGTGCCACCCTCGCGATCGGACTGCGCATATGCCGCATCGAAGTAGTCGGCCCGGTAGATGGTGATGTTCCCGTTGGGGATGGAGCCGCCGGGACCCGCGAGCGGATGCGCTGGATCGGTGCTCACCGTTACAGCGCTCTGCGGCGCGGTACCCGCTTGGATCACGACTTGGAACGACTCGAACTCGTTGCGCGCCGCTGACAGCGACGCTCCCTGGCTACCGGCGGTGTTCACCTGGGGACGCACGTTGACCGTCGAGGAGACGACGCTGACGGTGGTCCCCACCGTGACACCGTCCCCATCCTCGGCGGCCGTCGGACCGGAGAGGCCGAACGCCGACGCGCTCGTGATCAGCAACCACCCCGACAACAAGAGACCCAGACGCCTCACCCTTGAACCACGCATGCCTTCCCCCGCCACTCCGCTCATCGTTCCGCCGGGAACAGTGTGCTATGACGCTTGCTGAGATACAAGGTGATTCGTCCACACCTGTCGGATGACCGGCTCGGATGGCGTCATCGCACGCTGACCTCGCCGGGTGCCGGGGCCGCTGCGTCTCCAGCATCCCCAGCGGCCCCGGCGATGCGATCCGTGCTCAGGTAACGTGCGACGAGCAGTCCGGCGACGATCGGCACGAACGCCCGACCCAACCCCCAGTAGAAGTAGCGGCCGGATTCGAGGATCCCCACGTAGAGGCACGCGTAGAGCGGCAACCAGGCAAGTTCACCCGAGCGCACCCGGCGGAACACAGCCATGGAGGCGATCCCCAAACCGAACCACACCACCAGCGACGGCATCAGTCCGAAGTCGATCGCGGGTGCCAGCAGGGCCCCTTCGGTGTTGAAGTCGGGGTTCGCGTGCCCGATGAGCAGCTCGTTGAGGGGTAGCCGGCCCTCGCCGAGCCCGATCAGGGAACCGACGAGGGGGAACTGCACCAGCCACTGCAGGGTGAACAACTCGGGGCGTGATCCCAGGAGGCCGTCATAGAGCAGCGATGCGTTGTTCATCGAGGTCGTGTAGTAGCCCACGAAGCGTTCGACCGCGAAGTCGAGGTAGCCATCGGGATTGGTCAGCCGATAGTAGGCCCACGATCGGTTGAACTCGAATGCGAGGAACATCGCGGCCGCTCCCAGGACGTACACCACCGGGAACCACGATCTCAGGAACCGGGTGGATCGCCCGGTGCCGGTTCGGCGCATCGCCACCAGGAACGCCACCAGCGCCGGTAGGACGAACTCGAGGATCGCGAGGCGCTCCGAGAGGAAGTACGCGCGAAGAGCAGCCAACACGAGAAGAACCGCTGCGGAACGACGGATCGCCCCTGCTTCCCCACGGACCGCGAGGATCCCTGCGAGCGCTCCCGCTATCGGGGCGAGCTGGGTCAGCGTGGTCACCCCCGCCACGGGTTCCATCAACATCTTGAGGTCATAGGAGGCAAGGGGCCGGCCCTCTATCACCGCGGTCAGATCCGCCGGTCGAACGCCACGCAGCACCCCGATCATCAACCAGGCGGCGTAGCCCAAGAGGGTCAGCACAACCATCAACCTGTACGCGCTCAGGATCCGCGGGGTTCGCACCGACCGAGGTTCGGATCGCCGCCTTCCCATGACCAACGACACCCATGCAGCGCCACACGCGAACGAGAGCACCGAGCCGACCGCGACCGCTGCGTGAAAGGCCCTCACGTGCTTCGACTCACCCCACAGCTCGACGAAGGTCGCGTCCGGGAGCATCAACGCAACGCCCACACCCGGCAGTGCGAAGATGCACAGCCCGACCACCGGATGCGTCCACCATGGCGGGGCATGCGCGCGGAGTGGCTCAGCCTCGGTCGCGACCATCGATCCCAACCGCGTAGAAGAGATAGGCGCTCAGCCATACACCGCCCGCAACTGCAGCTGCGATCGCGGACCCAGCGATCCCGCCGGTGGCCCCACCGACCGGCACCACCAACAGGGCCACTGCTCCCGTGAGCGCAGCCCGTGCAGCCTCCCTGGAGTGCCCCCTCATCACCAGGAAGTAGAACACCGGCGAGGCCGCCGCGACCGCCACATCCTTGACGACTATGCCGCCCATCACAGCAGCCGAGAAGTCATATGACTCCCCGAGCAGCCGAAGCGCACGATCCGCGACGAGCAGAAGGGCGCCACCGGCAGCCGCTGCTGCTGCGGCTCCGAGGGCGCTCCAGCGCAACGCGCCGCGGAGCCGTGGGGGTGATCCACCCGAGAGGATCTGCTTGGACCAGTGCGAGGTGGCCACGGTTGACACGGTGATGCCCGCGATCGACGTCACGACCGACAGCCGGACGTAGGCTGCGAAGCGAGCGAGCTCGATCTTGTCGGTGACCACGAGGCTTGTGAGGACCAGCGTGCCCTCCACCATCCACATGAACATCGCCGAGGCGGCACCCAGGCGGAGGAGGGATCGCCAGTCCACGGGATCCCTCGGAGTGACCCGCTCGGGCGCGACACCCGCTGGCGAGAGACCCCTGCGTGTCACCATTCGCAGCCCTGCCCAGGCCGTGGCCAAGGAGACGATCAACACAGCGGTGGCAACGAGCGCGTCGAGCGGAACTCCGAGGACCAGCGCAGCGCCACCCAACAGTCCCACCGCCATCGCGGGTTGCACCACGAGGGTCAGGAACTGCGAACTGGCCAACGCGCCGAGGGAACGGGCCGATTCCTGGGTGGCTATGACAGCGGCCCGCAATCCAGCGGCGACCAGCAGCACCAAACCCGCGGTCGTGGCCCCGGCGGTCCCCGCGAGTCCGATCAGCACCGCCACGCAGATCGCGACAACGGTGGCTGCGCCAACCGACCAGTTGACCGTCTGGCGATACTTGGCGGCGGCTCCCGCGCGGTCCCCGCTGGCTACCAACTCAGGCAGCGAGGTGAGCAGGTATGCGCCCGCTCCGCCACCGATCGCGGCTGCGATCACCTGGGTCCAGCTCAACGCCACGGCCAGGTCGGCGAACGACGCGGGTGCCAGGGCCCGCGCCAGAGCCACCAGGAAGGCAAACCGCATCGCAGCGCCCCCTGCCTGGATCGAAGCCACCACGACCAGGTCGGTCGATCGGGCCCTCGAATCGCGCGGGGCGACAGCGACGGCTTCGGAGGCACTCACGCGTCGGACCAACTGACGAGAGCCTTCTCGTAGGCATCGAGGGTCGCCCGGGCGGCGACGGGCCACGTGTAGCGATCCGCCACGATCTGCGCGAGCGATCCGTCACGAGGAGCGTCCAGGGATCCCATCACCGCTTCACGGATCGCCTCGACGCTGCCGGGATCGCAGTAGGTGGCGTGATCACCGAAGTACTCCCGCACGGCTTCACAGTCTCCCACCACTACCGGACACCCGTGACCAGCCGCTTCCAATGACGAGAGCCCGGGTGTCTCGAACCAGCTCGGCAGGACATGGACGCGCGCCGATCGGTACAGGGCCGGAAGCTCGTCGCGTGGAACCGCTCCGAGGAACATCACGTCCTTCGTCGCGGCCTCGTGGCACTGCTGTTCGTAGTCCCTGCTGTACTCCCCGGAGGTACCGGCGAAGACGACCTTGAGTCCGGTGTCGCCGAGTGCATCGATGATCTTGTGCTGGTTCTTTCGCGGCTCGATCCGCGCTACGCACAGGACGTCGATCCTCTCCCCGCCGCGCGCTTCGGCCTCCTCGACGGGACCGCGCGCCGGGTAGGCCGGTACGGGGTCGATGCCGTTGGGTATCACCTCGTAGCGGAACGCGGCACCGAAGTGAGCTTCGAGCATGTGAACCTCGGCCATCGAGTTCGGGAGGACCATCGAAGCCGACCCCAGCATCTCGCGACAACGTCGCTCGAACATCCACATCGACGGCCTCGGGATCGTCGCAGCCGACGGGCGCGCTCGGAACGCCGCGATGGAACGGACGAACAGGCGAAGTGGGTCGAACGCCCGAGTGCCCACAATCCTTGCAATGCTGCCCTGGATCCCCTGACGGGAGTGCGCGTTGTAGTCGTCCTTGGGCCACCAGATGGGGCTGAGCACCACCGGACGGATGCCGCGGACCGCGCGGAGATGAGGCACGTTCTCCCAGAGCCGATCGAGATGGAACATGTGCACCAGGTCGAACCCAGCGACCCCGGGCGGCACTGCGTGCGCGATCTCGATCTGAACACCCAGGACCTCGAGCTCCCGTGCCGTGGAGAGGATCTGGGTCGTGTCGCCACCCCGGTGGACCTCCAGGTCGGGCCTCACCACGAAGAGCACGCGCAATTTTCCACCCAGTGTCACCGAGGACTGCTTCCGACACCTGGATTCTACCGGTCCGTTCGAGCATTCCATCTCGCTGGCCGGGCTCCGCCCGAAACCTGCACGCCGATGGTCGTCGTTGAGGAGTGACGACCTCTGGTTGTGCGTGTCAGTAGAGGGTTCTGATGGCTGGTGGGATGATCACCGGTATGTCCCCGGGTGCA
>CAYVYG010000193.1:0-6674 GCA_964454385.1 uncultured Microthrixaceae bacterium | reverse complement strand
CTCGAGCTCCGCCTCCGTCTGTTGATCCGCTCCGACCAGCACCATCGCGCCACCGAGGCCACCATAGGTGGTCCTGTCCAGGTTGGTGCGGGCGACCGCGTCAATGCCCTGGCTGCGGAGCCGGCCGACCAGCAGGTCGGCTTCGATCACCGATGCGGTGTTGGTGACTACCACCGGTGAGCGCATCGGCCCGATACTACGGCGCCGCCACTGCGATGTCAGCGTGCCCCTGTCACACACCCCGCCCGTCGCTCGCTCTCATCTGGCGACCTCCGTCGGCCTCCCATGACTCGCGCAGGGTCTGATCGAGGCGGTCCGCCGCCCGGATCTGCACCACGATCCCGACCACCACGACGACCAGGTACAGCAGGTACCACCACGGGTCGTCGCTGAGTACCTCGGTGGTCGTGCGCTCGCTCAGCTGGGTGTTGTCGATCGTTCCTGCCAGGAGCATCACCCCGGCGACGATCACACTCGAGCCGGCCAGCGCCGTCAGCACCGTCAACAGTAGCATCGGTAGGTCGGTGACGATCGCGATGAAGGCCATCAGCACTCCCATGGCCACGCCCAACAGCACGATCAGCCAGTTCCAGGTCACGCCGAGGGCGACCAGCGCGCTCGTGGCGATCACGAATCCGATCGCAGACATGGCGAGAGCGACCGACACCTCGTAGTAGAGGTATGCCAGCAGACCGAACACGACCGCCACCGCGAGACCGACCAGCCATGCGGCTGCGCTCGCGAGGAAGCTCTCGTCCGCGAGCCCGGCGACCACCCCGGCACCCAGGAAAAACCCCGTGAACGCACCCCATGTCGGGATGATGATCCGCATCGTGAGGTAGCCACGGAAACAGAACAGCGCTCCGACTGCGACAGCGAGCACACCGACGAGGAAGTCACCCATGGGCTCACGGTACTGCGGCGCGCGACGGCGCCCGGGGATTCAGCGGTCGATGCGTCCGGGCAACAGGAAGGGGTACTCACGCCGGCGGACCCGCTGCTGCCACCAGCGGTCGGCTCTGCGCAGGCGCAGCATCACCTCCCACAGCCGCGCGTCGGAGCGGTAGTAGCGCTCGACCTCCTCGCGGGTGACAGCTGGTTCGAGAACCCGGCCGATCGCAGCGAGGACCGCCGGGATCCAGTGATCGAGGCGCTCCTTGATCAGGTTCGCCGCCATGTCGACCAGCACATGTCGGCGATCGCGGTATGCAGCGACGACCCCGGGCGCCACGAAGCGGCCGATCGGGTAGCGCAGAGCCCACGGGTACGCCGCCAGGAACACCCCGGTATCGAGCTCCATGTGACCGGACGCGTCGAAGATCATCGGGGTCGTGACATCCAGGTACTGCGCGGCGCCTCCGTGGAACGCCCAGTTGGAGATCTGGGCGTCGAATCCGGTTCGGTCATCGACGACCGAGCTCACTGCGGTGACGACCGCGCCCAACAGCGGATCGTCGGTGTCGGGATCGGCGACCCGCAGCACCTCGGGGCCGAGGGTGGTCGACGGGAGCACCGGCTGGACCACGTAGCCGACAACGCGGCCACCCTCGGTGGGCACCGTGTGGAACTCGCTGCGCAACGGCTCGACCCCCCTGTCGGCCAGGATCATCAGGTAGGCCTCGAAGAGCTCCCGGTAGCGCGATGCCGCTGCGCCCGAAGCGAACACGGGCAGGCGCTTGCAGGCGACCGTCGGTGCCTCATTCGGCCAACCGATCACCGATGAGATCTCCCCGTAGCCGAGCACTCTCGGCTCCGGTGATCGCGCAGCAGTCGGCATGCGTCCGGGCGGGGCGAGAGCTCTCCGCACCGATTCCTCGACCCGCTGCAGGTCCTCCTCGTCCAGCAACGCGCCATGCTCGCCCGAGCCGTCCGGGTCGTCCGGGTCGTCCGGGTCGTCCGGGTCGTCGGCGGACCCGCCACCGGATCGTTGCTCAACCACCGAGTGCCTCCATGACACGGGCGATCAACTCGTCGGCCTCGCTGTCGCTGATCACCAGCGGAGGCAGGAACTGGAGCACCGAGGGGTCGTTGTTGGCGAAGATCGCGAACACACCGGCTTCCATCGCCGCCCGGGTTGCTCCCATGGCACCATCGGTGGAATCGAAGCGCAGCCCCATGAACAGGCCGCGCCTGCGCAATTCGAACGGAGCGTCTGTCAGACCCTGCTCGAAGCGCTCGCCGAGGTCCCTCACACGTTCCAGGAAGCCAGGTGCCTCCACCACATCGAGGACCGCGAGCGCAGCGACACAGCCGAGCTCGGCTCCGCCGTAGGTCGATATGTGCACGAAGGGGTGCTCCTCGAACAGCGAGTGCAACTCAGCGGTCATCAACGTCGCGCTGATCGGGTACACGCCGCCCGAGAGGCCCTTGCCGGTGACCAGGATGTCCGGGGTGACGCCGGTCTGCTGGTGGAACCACATGGTGCCGGTGCGTCCGAGGCCCGTCTGCACCTCATCGAACGCGAGCAGCGCGCCGGCGTCATCGCACAGCTCACGAACGGCGGCCAGGTAGCCATCGGAGGGAATCGGCATGCCCAGGGTCGCGGGGATCGGCTCGAGCAGGACCAGCGCGGTCCCGCGGTCGACCACGGCGGCCAGCGAGTCGATGTCGTCGAAGGGCACCTGGGTGAAACCCGGTGGGTTCTCCCCGAAGGGGTCACGGTACGCAGGATCGCCTGCGGCCATCGCCAGTCCGGTGTGGCCGTGGTAGCCGCCCACCGCGGACACCACCCCGGCACGCCCGGTGTGGGCCCTCGCCACCTTGATCGCCAAATCCACCGCTTCACCGCCGCCGACCCCGAACACGACACCCGGGAGTGCCCCGCCGGTGGTGTCCGACAGCCGCTGCGCCAATCGGGCCCGTGCTCCAGAAACGAGGTGGTGGTTGCCTATGTCGAGCTCGTCGAGCGCAGCCCTCAGGGCATCGACGATCTGCGGGTTGCGGTGTCCCAGGTTGAACACCCCACCGTTGCAGTGACAGTTGAAGTACCACCGACCGTCATACGCGTCGCGGAACCGCACGCCCTCGCGCTCCCCCATCACCACACCGAGACCGAGAGCGCGGTAGGTGTTCACCTTGCCGGGGTTCACGTGGGCTGCGAACGCGTCCTCCAGGGACTCCCGGTCCCCGTACCCGAAGTTCTCCTCAAGGCTCATCGGCTGCCCTCTCCGCACCGGATGACCGGTGGTGGATCGGCCCGGGCGCTGCGTCGGCGACCGGGCCAACCGTAGTCGCAGCGACCCGTTGCTGCGCCGCATGTGCCAGTCGCACGGCAGGCCATGAGCGACCCCAGCCACGCCGCTGGTCGTGGACATCGCCTGCCACATGGCAGGCTGCGCACGTCCCCCTGCCACATGGCAGGCTTGCGACATGGAGCATCTCCACCACCCCCTGCTCGGTCGCTGGAGCGGTGAGGGGTCCGGCGACTACCCCACCATCGAGCCGTTCTCCTATCGGGAGACGCTCGAGATCACCCAGGTACCCGACAAGCCGCTGGCCCGATGGCAGACCTCGACCCGGGATGCCCGCAGCGGGGAGCCGCGCCACAGCGAGATCGGCTTCGTCCGATCCGTCGGGGACACCTGCGAGCTCGTGCTCGCGCACAACTTCGGCATCACCGAGATCAGCGTCGCTGCGCCGAGCGGTGCGAGCTCGTTCCGCTTCGAATCACTGACCATGAGCGGCACACCGAGCGCTAAGTCGGTCACCGCGGTGATCCGGGAGATCCACCTCGACGATGACACGCTCGACTACGAGCTGTCGATGGCTGCGGTGGGACTCGCCATGACCCACCACCTCTCGGCCCGCCTCGTCCGCGAGCGATGAGAGTCACCGCGGCGGTTCCGGTTCAGCGAAGCGCGGCGAGCCGGTGGTACATGCCCTTCTCGATGCGATGGAGCTGCACGAACTCCCGGTGCATCGTATCGTGGATGCCCCGCGTGGTCGGATCCGGCTCGAAGGTCCGTTCGACCGCCACGCGATCCGTCACATCGGATCGCTCCATCAGACCGAGTGACAGACCGGCGAAGAACGCCGCTCCCCGGACGTTCGCGAAAAGCGGTTCGGTGACACGCCCGAGAGGTCGACCGAGTACGTCGGCATGTATCTGGCACCAGGTGTCCGACTGGGCTCCTCCGCCGATCACCCTCAGCCCGTCGAGCGGGGTCCGCAGCACCTTCTCGGATTCGTCGAGCAGCCAGCGGTTGTTGTGGGCGACGCCCTCGAGGACGGCCCTGAAGAGGTCCGCGCGCGTGCTCGACAGCGAGAGGTTGTGGAACCCGCCGCGCAACTCGGCATCCGCGACCGGTGAACGCTCGCCGTTCAGCCAGGGAGCGAACAGCACACCACCGCTGCCGCTGCTAGCACGGGCCGCCACCTCGTCGAGATCCGCCAACGAGGTGAAGGCGGGCTCGGTGAGGCCGTCGTCCGCATCGACGAGCAGGTTGCGCGCCCATTCCATGCAGACCCCGGAGGTCTCGTGGTTGTTGGCCAGCACGTAGCAGTCGGCGAGCGCGGATGGGACCGTTGCCATCTGCTTGGTGATCGAGGTCCGCTTGGTGGGCGTGTGGCACCCGACCCAGGATGAGGTGCTGATCGACAGGTGGGCTTCGTGGTTGCCGATCGCTCCGGAGCCGAGGGTGGCGGACAAGAGATCCGGCAGCGCGGTGACCACCGGCAACCCGGCTGGAACGCCGAGCTCGTCGGCAACGTCCGCACTGACGGTGCCGACGGTTGACCCTGTGGGAACCAGGGGCGGTAGCTTCGCAGGATCGGTTGCCGCCAGGCGAACGAGCCTCGGGTCATAGCTCGTCTGGCCGAGGGTCCGGTTGTCGGTCAGCCACGACAACAGCATCGAGGTCTGCGATGCCCTCACGCTCCCGCAGAACCGGGCGTTCAGGTAGTCCAGCGGCTCGAGGAAGGTGGCTGTGCGACGGTACAGATCGGGTTCTTCGTGTTCGATCCAGAGGCGGTGACCCAGCGGGTCGTTGCCCTCGGTCGAGGGGGCCCCTCCCGAACGCCTGATCCACTCGAGGATCGCGCTCGGCTTGAAGCCCTCGATGGCGATGCGCCCACCGAGGACACGACGCGCGTGCTCGCCGCCGCGGGTGTCCATCCACAACATGCAGTCCCCGACGGCCTCGCCGCCGCGATCGACGGGCACCGTCGAACCCCACTGCCCGGTGACGGCCACTGCGACCAGGGATCCCAGGTGCTCCGGGTGGGAATCTGCGAGCTCGTTGGTGGCATCCACCACCGCGACCCACCACTGAGTTGGATCCTGGAGCGCAGCGCCGGTCGAGTCGACCTTCGGCTCGACGCGCTGGTGCAGCGCTCCGATGATCTCACCCGACAGCATCACCAGGGCCACCTTGGGTCCACCCGTGCCGAGGTCCACCGCGAGGACCGTCCTGTCACGCTGCTCAGCCAAGATCGCGCTCCCGGTCCTGCGCACCGAGGACGAGTGGGATCGACTCCCGGGAACCGTCAGGGCCGATGTGGTCCAACCGCAGGGGGATCCCCGAGGCTCCGCCACCCGGGCCGGTCCCGCCGAATCCCATCGCAGCGATCACCTCCGCGGCGAGGGCCAAGAGCTCCTGGACCGGCACGATCGCCTCCGGCGGGTGCACACCTGGACGGTCGCCCAGCGAGCCCCGGAGATGAAGTGCTGCTCCGAGTGCGGCCGGGATCCCGGTGCCCTCGCCTGCTCCCGCCCCAGTGGAGGTGAGCGAGAACTCATAGGTGTGCTGCTCACCGTCGATCAGACCGCTCACCTCCACCCGCAGGCAGCCACCGGGGAGCTCAATTCCTGCCTCCTCCATCAGCCGCGGGCGCCTGTGCTGCAACAGCGCCACCATCACGTCGATCGGTGCGACCCGGGTGCCGCCGACAGGGATCGGTTCATCGAGCGCCATCCCGGCCCGGACCAGGTCCTGGGTCATCTCGAAGTAGGACAGCGGGTACACCACGCCCAGGTTGGTCGCACGCCGCAGCGTCGGGAACACCTCGGGCAGGGTGATCGTCTCCGGATGGGGGTACGGGTACACCGGGTATTTGCCCACTCCGGCGAAGTCGATCTGGCGCACGTACTCGGCGCCGCTCGCTTCGAGTTGGCGCACCGAGATGAACCCGCCGTCGATGAACAGGGGCACGTCGTTCACCATCGCATGGATGCGGTGCTTCAGCACTCCCGCTCCCTCGGTGGGTTCTCCCCCGTGGATGTGGCTGATCTCGGCGGAGGTCACCTCATCGAGCAACTCCTGCGCGCAGAGCTTGACGAACACGTTCGCGAGCCCGGGCGAGTTGCCCATGCCGATCAGCGCTGTGACGCCGGCATCGCGGGCCCGACCATCGAGAGCCAGCAACGCACGGGTTGCGTCGAGGTCGTCGCAGATGTCGACGTAGCCGACGCCGGCACTCAGAGCGGCCTCGAGTATCGGGGGACCGAACCGGTAGAAAGGCCCGACGCAGTTGAGGACCACCTGGGCGCGCGCCAAGAGCTCCGAAAGGGCATCCGGGTCCTCTACATCGACACCGACGGCCTCGAGCTTGTCGGCGCCGATGCTTGAGGCCACGCCGGACGACGCATCGGGGTCGAGATCCGCGACCACCACGTGGTCGACCTCTTCCATCAGCGCCAGGGCCTGCACCGCCACGCGCCCGCCGCCCCCGCCCCC
>CAYVYG010000192.1:0-6688 GCA_964454385.1 uncultured Microthrixaceae bacterium | reverse complement strand
GGATCAGGACCCCCAGCCGCGTGCGGACTGCATCGGCTCCAACACCCAACGATGCACCGAGCACCGCGAGGTCGGGGTCGCGCAGCGGAAGCCGCTCCCCCGGCTCGATCCCTCGCAGCTCCCGGATCATCTCGAGATAGCGCGGCAGGAGGTCCTCTCCGTCCGCGCTAGGGGGCTGGTCCAGCAGCGCGATGTGACCGCCTATGCGCAGGTAGCCCTCTGCGAGGTCGACCACCAGGTGGTCCCGCGGAGGCACCAGATCGTGGGGCGACACCCCGTAGAGCACGCTCAGGCGCGTGATGATCTCGGGGGATGCGGGGAACGCTCCGCTCTCGAGCGCCATCAACTCGGCCGGTTCCAGCGCCCCACCGAGGATCCCGGTCACCTCCGACAGCCGCATGCCCCTGCGGGTGCGGGCGTCCGCGAGGAGCAGGCCCAGCCTCTCGGGCGGCGCGTCGAACACCGCGGGCGCGGCGCTGGTGGTCGGGTGCGGGTCTCGGTCCTGCATCGCGTGCCTCTCGTCTCCGGGGCTCTCGTCTCCGGGGATCTCGTCCCGGGTCATGTGTTGCCGGCGGTCCGTGTACTTCGGGGTCTCCCGCCTCTCGGATCGGCGTCCCGGCAGCCCCCCTGTACCGTTTTTCCCGATCCGTTTCCCGACCCGCTCTGCCTGCCGCTTTCTCTCTGTGACGAACATGCCACACGGAGGTCACGTTTTTCGGCGACAATGTGTCGGTGGGAACGACGATCCTTACGGTGGAAGACGACGAACGGATCCGGACCTCGGTCCGCTTGGCGCTCGAGGACGAGGGCTGGAACGTGGTGGAGTCCGAGACCGGAGAGGATGCGATCAGTCGCTTCGCGAGCTCCGATGCGGACGTCGTGCTGATCGACATCATGTTGCCCGGGATCGACGGTTTCGAGGTCTGTCGGTCGATCCGCCGCGAGAGCGACGTGCCGATCGTGATGGTGACCGCCCGCGCGGACACCCACGACGTGGTGGCGGGACTCGAAGCAGGCGCGGATGACTACCTCACCAAGCCCTTCGTCCCGAAGGAGCTGTCCGCTCGCATCCGCGCGATGCTTCGCCGGGCGCGCACCCCGCCACCGGGCAACCCTCGCCTCACCTTCGGCGAGCTCGAGGTGGTCCCTCAGGAAGGCCTGGTCCTGCGCGGTGGCGAGCCGGTCCACCTCACGAAGACCGAGTTCAAGCTCCTCGTCGAGCTCGCCGCCCAGCCCGGCACCGTGTTGTCCAGGGAGGACCTGCTCGACCGCGTCTGGGGCCACGGGGTCTTCGGTGACGGCCGTCTCGTCGATGTCCACATCCGGCGCCTGCGCACCAAGATCGAACCCGACCCCGCGAACCCGACCCATGTGGTGACCATCCGGGGCCTCGGCTACAAGCTGCAGGGATAGGGCATGCCCCAGACTCCGTTCTCGGGTCAACAGGCGAAGCTCGGTCTGCGGAACCGCATCGGGCTGGCCGTCGGTCTGGTGTCGCTCTTGTTGTCGGTGACGATGTCGCTGACCGTCTACACGGTTGCACGCCAGGTGCTGCTCGATGCCCGCGAGGATGCCGCCAGCGCACGGACGCTCAAGAACGCGTCGGTGGTGCTGTCCAACCGCTCGATAGCCGACTCCGAGCCCAGCGACGTGCTCACGGCGCTCGGCAACCTGTCCGACACGAGCAACCCATCGATCATCTGGGAGGGCGGCGAACGTTCCCAGGCGCTCAACTCGAGCTACACCGCCGAGGAGCTGCCCGGTCAGCTCAAGGAGCGCGCACTTGCGGACCAGCGTTCCGGCATCATGCGCTTCGAGGGCGACGACGAGATGGTCGTGGGCGTGGCCGTGCCGATACCCGAACAGGACGCAGCGTTCTTCGAGGTCACACCTCTCGGAGATATCACCGATGCGCTGTCGTCGATCCGCCTCGCTCTGGCCGCGGCAGTGATCGGCTCCACGGTCCTCGCAGGGCTCCTCGGATCGTGGGCGAGTCGCTACACGATCCGACCCCTCACCAGGGTCTCCCACGCCGCCCAGGCAGTGACCCTCGGCCAGCTCGACACCCGGATCGACTACGACGACTACCGCCACGACCCCGACCTCGCGCCGCTGGTGGCGAACTTCAACGAGATGCTCGGGGCCCTCCAGAACCGCATCAACCGCGACGCCCGCTTCGCGAGCGACGTGAGCCACGAGCTGCGTTCCCCGCTGACGACGCTCAACGCCGGGCTGCAGGTGCTCGACAACAACCGCGCCGAGATGCCCGAACGGGCCCAACAGGCCCTCGACCTTCTGAACTCCGACGTAGACCGCTTCACCCAGCTGGTCGAGGACCTGCTCGAGATCTCCCGTTTCGACGCCGGCGCGGTGCGCCTCGAGCTCGACGACGTCGCGATCGTCCCGATGATCCGCAACACGGTCGGCTCGCTGACACGCCACGAGGTCCCCGTGGAGGTCGAACCCGGCCTGGAGGATCTGGTGATCGCCTGCGACAAGCGCCGGGTGGCGCAGGTCCTGGTGAACTTCTGCAACAACGCCGACAAGTACGCGGATGGAGCCACCCACGTGTCGGTCTCGCTGCACCCGACCGAGCCCGATGATCCACTCGGCGAGGCGACCGTGCAGATCGGCGTGGAGGACGCAGGACCGGGTGTTCCCCCCGAGATGCGCGACGCGGTGTTCGACCGGTTCAACCGCGGTGACCAGGCGGGAGCGCGGGGATCGGACGTGGGCGTCGGGCTCGGTCTGGCGCTCGCTGCGGAGCACGCGCGGCTGCAGGGGGGCCGGGTCTGGGTGGACGACCGCACCGACGGCGGCACGGGTGCGAGGTTCGTCCTCGAGCTGCCCCTGTTGCAGTTGAGCGATTCCGAGGAGGAGGACCTCGCCGAGGCCTCACCCGATGCGATGAGCAGGGTCACCCTAACGGGTGAGCACACCGCAGTCCCCGTGAGCGACTCGGCGGTGCACCGGTCGTGAACCTCAGGTGGGTCCCAGCGGTGGTGCTGGCGATGTTGGTGGTCACGCTCACGCCGTCGTGTGGGATCGACGCGGAATCGGAACCGAGGGCACTGCCGGTTTCGACCACGACCACCACGGTGCCCACGACCGAGCCCCGAGGTGACCAGGAAGCCGACCTCTACATGGTCAAGAACAACGCCCTGGTGCCGATCACCCGCCGGATCCCCGCAAACACACCACGTGAGGTCATGAGCTCACTTCTCGTTCCTCCCACCGGCGGTGAGGGCCAGGGACTCTCGAGCTCGATCCCGGCGGCGACCCGGCTGCTCGACATCCACGGGCCCGAGGACGGCCTGTTGGAGATCGACCTGTCGGATGACTTCGAGGACGTCCAGGCCGAGGCGCGTGTTCTGGCGCTGGGCCAGATCGTGATGAGCCAGACCCTGCTCCCCGGTGTGCAGCGGATCAGGTTCCTGGTCGACGGCGATCCGCTGTCGATCTTCTCCCCCGAGCGGGGCGACGTGAAGACCGTCGATGCGTGCGACTACGCGAAGAACCTCGCCGATCCCGAAGCCGAGGATGCGGATATGACCATCCAACAGGCTCTCGCGCTGCTGCAGCGCCGTGAGGCTCTCGAGAACAGCTGCTGAACCACCTCGGCTCACCGGGGCGGAGCACCACGGCACACGCAACACCGCGTAGCGTGACGAGATGGCGTGGATCATCGCGATAGACGCAGGAACGACCGGGGTGCGTGCTGTCGCCAGCCGGTTCGGCAGTGTCTCGGGAACCGACAGTGTTCCCGGGAGTGATGACGTTCCCGGGAGTGATGACGTTCCCGGGAGTGATGACGTTCCCGGGAGTGATGGCGTTCCCTGGAGTGATGGCGGGTCGGTCGCGGCGTACCGCGAGTTCACCCAGCACTTCCCCCGTCCGGGTTGGGTTGAACACGACCCGGAGGAGATCTGGCAGGTCACCCGGGGGGTGCTCGCGGAGGTGGTCGGGGCGATCCGCTGCGCTTCCGACGACGAACCGATCGCCGGCATCGGCATCACGAACCAGCGCGAGACGATCGTCGCCTGGGACGCACGCGACGGCAGAGCCCGCCACAACGCGATCGTGTGGCAGGACCGGCGGACCTCGCAACGCTGTGCCGAGCTTCGCCGCGACGGCGAGCTGGCGCGGATCCGCGAGCAGACGGGCCTGGTGCTCGACCCCTACTTCTCGGCGACGAAGGCCGAGTGGCTGCTAGGCCCGGGTGGGGTGAGCGCGGACGAGCACCTGCGCCTCGGAACGATCGACTCCTGGCTCATCTGGAACCTGACCGACGGGGCGGTGCACGCGACCGACGTCTCGAATGCGTCGCGCACGATGCTGTTCGACATCAACGCGCTGGTCTGGTCCCCCGGATTGCTCGATCTGTTCGGGATACCCGGATCGGCGCTGCCGGAGGTGCTCGGTTCGGCGGGGGTGCTCGGACGAACCACAGCGGGCTGCCCGACCGGTGCGGGCGTGCCGATCGCAGGCATCGCGGGTGACCAGCAGGCTTCGTTGTTCGGACAGGCGTGCGTGCGCCCGGGAATGGCCAAGAACACCTACGGAACGGGGTCCTTCGTGCTGATGAACGTCGGCGAGGAGCCTCCCTCGGTCAGCGATGCGCTGCTGCGCACGGTTGCCTGGCAGCTCCCCGCCCGGATGCTGGGGGACAACGCCTCGGGGACCGGGTCGGTAAACCACTATGCGCTCGAGGGCGCGATCTTCTCGACGGGTTCCGCGGTCCAGTGGCTGCGCGACGGCCTCGGGATCATCGCGGAGGCTTCAGAGCTGGAGCCGCTCGCGGGTTCGGTAGAGGACGCCGCAGGGGTGTACCTGGTTCCGGCGTTCACGGGTCTGGGTTCACCCTGGTGGGAACCCGATGCCCGGGGCACCGTCGTGGGGATCACGCGGGGAACCACCCGCGCACATCTGGCCCGCGCAGCGATAGATGCGATGGTGCACCAGAGCCGCGACGTGGTCGACGCGATGGTGGAGGTCTGCGCTCACGAGCTGACCGAGATGCGCGTCGACGGTGGAGCCGCGGTGATGGACACCCTGTGCCAGGCCCAGGCCGACCAATTGGGCGTGATCGTCGCCCGCTCCCGGTCCACCGAGAGCACCGCGCTCGGCGCCACCAACCTGGCAGCGCTCGGGTGCGGTCTGTTCGGCACCGTGGAGGAGGTTGCCGCCGCGTGGTCAGCGCAGCACCGGTTCGAACCCGGCGGCGACCGCGGCGACCTCGATGCCGCTCACGACACATGGCGGCGCGCGGTGCGACGGGCGATCGACTTCGGTCGCACCGGAGACGCTACTTGACCAGCCGGTCAAGTAGCCGGGCTACGGTTTGGCCGTGCCGTCCGCAGCCACCGATCCCGAGCACACGAGCCAGACCAACGTCAGGCGCCTCACCCCGCGTGGAGCGCAGCGCCGCTCGCAACTGATCTCCTATGCCACCCGACGCTTCGCGGAGGACGGGTTCCACCCCACCTCGGTGGCCGAGATCGTCGACGGCGTTGGGGTCGGCAAAGGGGTCTTCTACTGGTACTTCTCCTCGAAGGAGGAGCTCTTCGTGGAGATCCTCCGCAACGCGCTCAGGGATCTCCGGCGCACCCAGGTCCGAGCCTTGAGCGGGCTCAGCGATCCTCTCGAGCGGGTCGAGGAGGGGATCCGCGCCGGTGCCCTGTGGATGGCCGGCAACCCGGACCTGCGGCGGCTCTTCGAGTTCGCGCGCACCGACGAGACGTTCGCGAAGCTCATGCGGCGGGGACAACGCCAGCTGGTCGCGGACGCGGTGATCCACCTGCAGGCAGCGATCGATGAGGAACTGATACCTGCACGGGACCCCGAGGCGCTCGCCCATGCGATCCTCGGCGTCACCAACCAGCTGACGATGGTCTACATCGACTCCGCCGGACACACACCCACCGAGATCGCGGAGCTGGTGGTGACGATCTGCCGGAGTGGGTTCGCCGGCAGCTGACGGGCCGGCGGGTGAAGGGGCCGGCAATCAACCGGCAGAGCGCCACCCGGTCCCTTCAGCCCAGCTTCGTGAGCGAGCGGCGCAGGTTCCGCACCGCCTGACCGATGCGCTGCTCGTTCTCGATCAGGGCGAACCGGACGTGACCCTCACCTCCGGGGCCGAAGCCCACGCCCGGGGAGAGCGCAACGGATGCGTCCCGCACCAGGTGCGAGCAGAACTCGACCGAACCCATCTCGGCATACGCCTCGGGGATGCGGGCCCAGGTGAACATGGTTCCTTTCGGGGGCTCCACCTGCCAACCGATGCGGTTCAGCCCGTCACAGAGAGTGTCGCGACGCCGCTGGTAGATGGCGTTCACCTCGGTCGGGAACCCGGGTGCCTCGTTCAGGGTGACGGTGGCGGCGATCTGGATCGGCTGGAAGGTCCCGTAGTCGAGGTACGACTTGAGCTTCGCGAGAGCGGCGACCACTTCGGAGTTGCCGACCATGAACGCGACCCGCCAACCCGCCATCGAGAACGACTTGGTCATCGAGTAGAGCTCGACCGCGACCTCCTTGGCCCCTTCGGCCTGGAGGATCGACGGCGGGCTGTAGCCGTCGAAGCCGAGATCCGCATAGGCGTGGTCGTGGACCAGCACGACCTCCTTCTCGCGCGCGAAGTCGACCACCCGTTGCATGAAGTCCAGGTCCACACACGTGGTGGTCGGATTGT
>CAYVYG010000191.1:0-6728 GCA_964454385.1 uncultured Microthrixaceae bacterium | reverse complement strand
CCCACACCGCCGCCTACGACGCCGCGATCGTTGGCTGGTTCGACCGGGGCACCGACGGCGGTCCGGGCGAGATGCCCGACCGTGGCGTCCTGCCGGTCTCGCTGCAGCTGTCCGCGTCGCGCGCCGCCGAGTTGCGCTACGGCGAGAACCCGCACCAACACGGCGCCCGCTACTCGTTCTCCGGTGAGAGCTGCTGGGACTCCGCGGTCCAGCACGGTGGCAAGGAAATGAGCTTCCTCAACGTCTACGACGCCGACGCCGCGTGGCGCCTGGTGTGGTCATTGGGTGACGATCGCCCTGCCGCGGTGGTGATCAAGCACGCCAACCCCTGCGGCGTGGCGGTGGCCGACGACATCGCCACCGCCTATCAGCGCGCCCACGAAGGCGACCCGGTGAGCGCGTTCGGGGGCATCGTGGCGGTCAACCGCAACGTGACCCGAGCTATGGCCGAGGCACTCGCGCCCGTGTTCACCGAGGTGCTCGTCGCGCCCGGGTTCGACGACGACGCGCTGTTGGTGCTGCTCGAGAAGCGCAACCTGCGGGTGCTCGAATCAGGCCCGCCCGCTTCCGCGGTGGAGGTCGACGGCATCGGCGTCGGCGACGGTGACGTGGTGACTGGCGCCGGTGCACCCCGCCCGGCACTCGATGTCCGTTCGATCGACGGCGGCCTGCTGGTGCAGACCCCCGACGCGGTGACGATCGACCGATCCGCCTGGCAGGTCGTCACCGAGCGGGCTCCCAGCGAGTCCGAGTGGGCAGACCTGGAACTGGCCTGGAAGATCTGCGCGCGGGTGACGTCGAACACGATCGTGCTGGTCAAGGAGGGCCAGGCCGTGGGGATCGGCGCCGGCCAGCAGAACCGCCGTGACGCGGGCCGCATTGCGGCCGAGAAGGCCGACGGACGAGCCAAGGGCGGGGCGTGCGCGAGTGACGCGTTCTTCCCGTTCCGTGACGGCCTGGACGCCGCGGCCGAGGCCGGCGCGACCGCGGTGATCCAACCCGGGGGTTCGATCCGCGACGAAGAGGTGATCGAAGCCGCCAACGAGGCCGCCATGGCGATGGTCTTCACCGGCGAGCGGCACTTCAAGCACTGACGAGCGCGATTCCGACCCAGGCTCGCGGCCCGGATAGCTCACACGTAGAGGTCGTCTTTGAGGGTGGAGCTAGTGTCGTCGACGTGCATCTGGTGGAACTCCGCACGGAAGCGGTGGACCTGAGCGAGACGCGCGGCGGTCCACCCGGCGGGCTCGGGTGATCGGGTGGTGGTCGTTGATCCGAGCGTGTGGATCGATCGGCTCAACGCCTTCGACCGTCTCGCGGAGCACACCGCGCTCCGGGTAGTGGCTCCAGCGGTGGGAGTCGCGTCCTGAGGTGGGCTCGAGGCCGTGGTGGCTTGTGACAGCGGGAAGGACCGCCCACGTCACAACATCTAGCATCGGCACCGCATGGCTGCGATCAACATGGACGGCAACTCACTGGCCGCGCAGGTCAAGTCAGATCTGGCGAAGCGGATCGGGGCGCTGCAACAACAGGGTGTGACCCCGGGTCTGGGGACGGTCCTCGTCGGCGACGACGGGCCGTCGCAGAAGTACGTCTCGATGAAGCATGCCGATTGCGCGGAGCTCGCGATGGTCTCGGTCGACCGGCGGCTACCCAGGGATGCCACCCAGGCGGATGTGGACGCGGTGATAGACGAGCTCAACGCGAACCCCGAGGTGCATGCGTTCATCGTGCAGTACCCGTTCCCCGGCGACCTCGACTACGGCGCCGCGATCCTGCGGGTCGACCCTGCCAAGGACGCCGACGGCCTGCACCCGACCAACCTGGGCCATCTGGTGATGGGCGAGGATGCCCCGCTCGCCTGCACCCCTGCGGGGATCCTCGCGATGCTGCACCACTACGAGGTCCCTGTGAAGGGAGCGCACGTGGTGATAGTCGGGCGGGGCCTCACGATCGGCCGTCCGCTTGCGAACCTGTTGACCCTCAAGCGCCCGGACGCGAACGCAGCGGTCACGGTGGTGCACACCGGGGTGGCCGACATCAGCGCCTACACCCGCACCGCCGACATCGTGGTGGCGGCCGCCGGGGCACCCGGGATCATCACCGTGGACATGGTCCGCTCCGGGGCGGCGGTCGTGGCGGCCGGGGTCAGCTTCACAGACGGCAAGCTCGTGTCCGATGTGGCCGACGAGGTGGCCGAGGTGGCTGGATGGCTCTCTCCCAGGGTCGGGGGCGTGGGCCCGATGACCCGGGCGATGCTGCTCGCCAACACCGTGGCCGCAGCCGAACGCACCGTGTAGTTGCCGATTCGTTGGCTTACCCTTGAGGCTCCCGGACACCGGCCGATCCCGCCGGTGTACGCGCGGACCATCGACAATCGGAGACCCATGACGAGAATCCCCGAGCTGCTGGCAGCCGGCCCTACATTGAGCGTCGAGTTCTTCCCCCCCAAGACCGATGAAGGCATCGAGAAGCTGTCGGCCACCATCGACGACCTGGAGCAAGTGACTGGGCCGCCCCCGGTCGCCGAACGCCTCAGCTTCGTGTCGGTCACCTACGGCGCGGGTGGCAGCACCCGTGACCGCACCCGTGATCTCGTGGTGCGAGTCAACGAGCGCCGTCCTTTCCCGGCGATGCCGCACCTGACCTGCATGGGTCACACCCGCGCCGAGATCGACGAGTTGCTCGCCGACTACGCGGCCAACGGGATCGAGAACATCCTCGCTCTCGGTGGTGACCCGCCGGCTGATGGCTCGGATCCGAGCGGTGACTTCACCTACGCGGCCGAGCTGATCGAAGCGGTTCACGCAGCAGGGGAGTTCTCCGTGGGGGTCGCTGCACATCCCGAGTGCCATCCTCGCTCCCCGGACCGTGACAGCGACCGCCGCTTCCTCGCCGAGAAGCTCCAGATGGCCGATTTCGGGATCACCCAGTTCTTCTTCGATGCCGACTACTACTTCCAGATGGTCGACGAACTGGCTGCACTCGGATGCGACACCCCGGTGCTGCCGGGTGTGATGCCGCTGTTGAACCCGACCACGGTGCGACGGTTCGCCGAGATCGCGGGCGCTACGTTCCCTGAGGCGCTCGGCGAGAAGGTCGAGGCCGCTGAGAGTCCCGAGCAGCGCATGGCGATAGCCGCGGACGCGGCAGCGGAGCTGTCAGCGGAGCTGCTCGATCGGGGAACGCCGGGCCTGCACCTGTACTGCATGAACCGCTCCGATGTGGTCACAGAGGTGTTGGCGCGGTTGAGCTGACGAGGATCTCAGCCCGCTACACGCGACTTTCTGAACACCCTTCGTCTTGGGTAGTGTTGCACCGGGGTCAGGGGGCGTGAACCGTGTTGGTCGGGCTTCGAATCCAGGCCGGATTGCTCATGATCTCCGATGTCGTGGCCGATGTGCCTGACAAGAACATCCATGCGAGGCCGAGATCAGCGGTCCGGTCCACCGAGAGGTGAGTCAGTGTCCATCTTCAGCAGGAAGACCGACAAGCACAAGCACAAGCGGAGGCCGGGTTCGGTCAACTTCGACAGCTCCGACGAGGCTGTGCTGAGTCACCAGATCGATGATTGGGTGAGCGCGAACCGTCCCCGCCTCGGTGAGGTCCTGATGGAACTGGGTCTCATCGAGCCCGAAGCGGTGGAGGACGCGCTCCGCCTCCAGGCAGAGGAGACCGAGAAGGCGCGCCGGGAACTGGTCGCCGCGGCTGAGGCCGAGGGGCAGGACCCGCTGGACCCGTCGGTGGCAACAGACCTCGTGCCTGTCAAGACCAAGGTCGGAGAACTGCTGGTCAAGGGAGGTCAGCTCGACGAGGTGAGTCTCGCTGCGGCGCTGAGCCGTCAGTTCTCCGTACCGCTAGCGGACCTGCGGGTGGAGTCCCCTGACCCCGAGGCGGTGCAGCTCGTACCCGAGGAGCTCGCCCGACAGCACCTCTTGTTGCCGCTCAAGTTCGAAAACGATCGTCTGCAGGTCGTGACTGCTGACCCCTTCGACACCGACGCCATACGCGCGATCACCTACCACGTGGGAAAGGTGGCCCTGCGGATCGGGGCCCGTAGCGAGATCGAACGGCATCTCGACCGGGCCTACAACGTGTTGCAGGCCGCGGATGAGCACATCCGGGCTTTCGAGCTCACCTACGACGAACCGGGCGAGGAATCCCGGGCCGACGCCACGATGCAGGTCGACGAGAACGCCCCGGTCGTCCAGGTGGTCAACAGGATCATCACCCAGGCAGTGCGTCAGCGTGCGTCCGATGTCCACATCGAGCCCACCGAAAAGGACGTGACGGTGCGCTATCGCATCGACGGTGCGATGACCGAGGCCATCCACCTTCCATACCGGATGGGACCAGCGGTCACCAGTCGCATCAAGGTCATGGCCGAGCTCAACATAGTCGAGCGGCGCCGGCCACAAGATGGCCAGTTCGGTGTGAACGTGGACGGTCGCCCGATCGACTTCCGCGTCTCGCTTGCGCCCACCGTCCATGGCGAGAAGACGGTCTTACGACTCCTCGACAAGACCAAGTCCCTGATCAGCCTGCACGAGCTGGGAATGAGCCCCGAGGTGGTCGAGAGGTTCACCCACATCGTCAGCGCGCCGCTCGGCATGTTGTTGTGCACCGGGCCCACCGGATCCGGCAAGACGACCACGCTGTACGCGGCGCTCAACGAGGTGCGTGACCCAACCAAGAACATCGTCACGATCGAGGATCCGATCGAGTACCAGTTCGCCGGGATAACCCAGATGCCGGTGATCGCGAACTCGTTCACCTTCGCCGGTGGCCTGCGCAGCATCCTGCGCCAGGACCCCGACACGATCCTGGTCGGTGAGATCCGCGACCAGGAGACCGCACGCATCGCCATGCAGGCAGCGCTCACCGGTCACTTCGTGTTGTCGTCTCTGCACTCGACCGACGCTGTCGCGGCGGTGCACCGCTTCACCGACATGGGGATCGAGCCGTTCCTGGTCGCTTCGTCGTTGAGCGGCGTGGTGGGCCAGCGGCTCCTGCGTCGCAACTGCACGGCTTGTGCCGAGACGTACAAGCCGACCGCGGCAGAGTCCCGCATGCTCGAGCGGTACACCGAACTGACCCCGGTTTGGACCAAGGGCGTCGGCTGTGAGCTGTGCTCCGGCACGGGCTACCGCGGCCGGGTCGGTGTGTACGAGCTGTTGGTGTTCACCGACGCCATCCGCGACCTGGTGGTGGCTCGGGCCACCCACCACGAGATCAAGGCCCTCGCCTTCGAAGAGGGCATGCGCACCATGCAACAAGAGGCCTTCGACATGGTCGCCAAGGGGCTGACAACGGTCGAAGACGTGCTCCGCAGCGTCTACGCGTCTGGCATGGAGAGCGAGACCGTGGCGATAGGGGAGCTCGAGCCCGGCAAGTCAGAGCTGCCCGCGGGCAAGCGCGCCATCGAGGGGTTGCAGGATGACCCAGAAGTGGATGATGATTCGCTGAGAGATTCGGTAGGCGACATCGTGAACGAGGGAGGAGCCATTCCGACCGGCCCTTCCACCGTGAGTGCGTCGATTTCCAGTGGTGCGGCTTCGGGTGAAGGCGAGTCATGACTGCTACACAATCGAAGTACCGCTACGAGGCAGAAACCCTCGACGGCGAGCGGGTGAAGGGCGAGATCGTCGCGGTGTCAGCCCACGTCGCCCGCAACGAGCTCGCGGTGCAGGGCATGCGGGTCCACAAGCTCTCCGAGCGCAAGGGCCTGAACGTCGAGATCACCAAGCAGAGGGTGCCGCTGGTCGAGATCATGCACTTTTCGCGCCAGATGGCGACGTTCCTGCGCGCGGGCGTGCCGGTCACCGAGGCATTGGCCAACCTGCGAGAGGATGCGGAGAACAAGCGCTTCCGCGAGCTGCTCGGGGACGTTCTCGACCGGGTGGCCGCCGGCCGCTCGCTCACCGAATCACTCGACCGCCATTCCGACATCTTCCCGGCCTATTTCATGGCGCTGTTGGGCTCCGCCGAGCTCACCGGTCGCATGGACGAGGCGTTCGACCAACTCCATTCCTACATCCGGCGCGACGTCGAGCTCACCCGATCGGTCCGCAAGGCCCTCATCTACCCGATCATCCTGTTGGCTGTGTCGATACTCGTGGTGTTGGTAATAGTCGTGTTCGCGATACCCAAGTTCGCGGATTTCTTCGCCGACTTCGACGCAGAGCTGCCACTGCCCACCCGGATGCTCATGGGCGTCGCCGACTTCGTGGGCTCCACCGCGGGACTGATCACCGGGATCTTGTTGGTGTTGCTGATAGCCGGCGGACTGCTGTACACGAGGACGACCAAGGGTCGCCGCAACCTGCATGCTCTTCAACTGAAGATACCGATGATCTCGACTGTCGTGACCTATTCCTCCACCGAGCGTTTCACGAGGGTTCTCGCGGCCCTGTTGGATTCCGGAGTGCCGCTGCCCGACGCTCTGCCGACCTCGATCGACTGCGCGAACAACCTGGTCTACAAGGAGCGCCTGCACGAATCGATGGAGGGTGTCATCGAGGGACAGGGATTCGCCGAGCCGCTGGCGCGCACCGACCTGTTCCCAACCGCGGTCATCCAGATGGTCCGCGTGGGTGAGCGCACCGGTGACCTGTCCGACCAGCTCGAGAACGCTGCGGGGTTCTACGAAGAGGAGCTCGAATACGCGGTCGAGAAGCTGACAGCCTGGTTCGAGCCGATCATGATCCTGTTCATAGGCATCGTGGTCG
>CAYVYG010000190.1:732-6767 GCA_964454385.1 uncultured Microthrixaceae bacterium | reverse complement strand
CGGTTGTGCTCGAAGTGCGTCCTCACGCCGTTGCCGGCCAAGAGCTCCAACTGTGTCTCGTCGGGGAACTCCCTGCGTCGTGGGTGGTGCTCCCCGGACCCGTCCAGGATCTCGATGGTCCGTCTGGCCAGCTGCTCTGTGAGCTCGGCCTTCCAGGTCGACCAGGCTGCAGGACCGGTAGCCACGGAATCGGCTCGGGTGAGCGCGTGCAACAGCACCACCCGCTGCGATGACCCGAGACGCTGCGCCACGAACCGCGCCGTCGCTTCATCCGCGAGGTCGCGGCGAGTGGCCACGTCCGCCATCAGCAGGTGGTGCTCCACCAGGCACGAGATCGTCGCCACGTCCTCGGGGGGGAACCCGATGCGTTCGGCGACCACAGCGGCGGTGCGCGCGCCCTGCGTCGAGTGGTCACCGGGCGGCGGAACCGACTTGGCGATGTCGTGCAGGAGGGCGGCCGTCACCAGCAGGTCGGGGCGCTCGACGAGATGCGCGGATTCGGCGGCCTCCGCGGCACACTCGAGCAGGTGGCGATCCACGGTGAACCGATGGAGGGCATTTCGCTGCGGAAGGCAGCGCACCGCGTGCCACTCGGGCACCAGCCGCGTCCAGAGGCCGCGCACGACCAGGGTCTCGATCACCGGGATCGCGCCGTGGCCGGTGAGCAGCAGATCCACGAAGCGCTCCCGGGCCTCGGGCGGCCAGACCGTTGGGACCTGAGGCGCTCCGACCAGCGCGTTGAGGGTCGCGAGGCTGATCCGCTTGTCATGGCGCGCTGCCGCGAGCGCAACGTCGAGCACCGCGAACGGATCGTTGGGCGGTCGCATCTCCTCGCGCAACGCCACCCGGTTGCCACGCAAGCACAGGTTGCCCGGGCTGTCGACCAGGCGACGGTCCCGGTCGCGGGCGAGCCTCGACCCACCCCGGGAATCGATGTCCCACCACGCTTCGTCGGAGCAGTTGGCGATCACGCGGCCTGCGCCGGCGACGCGGGTCATGAGCGCGTCGGCGTTGACCTCACCCACCGCCGCCGCGACGGCGTCCTGGTCCTCGAGTCCCAGGGTGTCACCGGGCCGTGCGGCAATCCGGTGCAGGCCCACCCGGACATCGAAGAGCACTTCGTGGGGGTCGCTCATCGTGGCGAGGAGCCGGTGGTCGAAGCGGCCACCGGCGGCCGCAGCCCAGCCGAGGGCGTGCACGTCTCGCAGGCCACCACGACCACCCTTGAGGTCGGGTTCCAGTGCGTTGGCCACGTCTGCTGCCTGACGATGACGCTGCAGTACTGATTCCGACAGCACCGCCAGCCAGCTGTTGCCCCGCCTGCGCCAGCTCACCCGCGCGCGTTCCGCCAACTCGACGGTGAGCGCAGCGTCACCACAGATGTGGCGCGCGGACAGAAGCGAGGTCGCCGTCTCGAGATCCGAGGCCGCTAGAGACAGGGTGTCGCGGACCGTCCGAACGGCGTGGCCCAGCTTCAGCCCCTCGTCCCACACGGGATGCCACAGTGCTTCCGCCAGCGAAGCCGGCTCGTGACGCCCCTCGAAGAGCAACAACAGATCCAGGTCCGACTGCGGTGCCAGCTCACGACGTCCCTGGCCCCCGAGCGCTACGAGCGACACGCCACCGCTCTGCGCACGCCGGCCGATCGCGTCGTTGAACAGCCCGGACAACCATGCCTCGACGCGTTCGGTCCACGCGTGCGCGAACGAGCGCCCTGCGAGGTCACCACCCGCGACCAGGTCCGTTCGTATCAGCGGACGTGCCATCGTCACCCGCCACCGGACACGCGGCCTGTGATCACACCCGTCACACCGGTCACACGGCTTCGGGACCGCGCTCGCCGGTACGGATCCGAACCACATCGTCCACCGGGCACACCCAGACCTTCCCGTCGCCGATCTTGTCGGTACGGGCAGCGCTCGCGATCGTGTCGAGCACGTCGGGCGCATCCAGGTCGTCCACGACTGTCTCCAACTTCACCTTCGGAAGGAAGTCGACCTGGTACTCGGTGCCGCGGTAGGTCTCGGTGTGACCTCCCTGACGGCCGAAACCGCGGACCTCGGTGATCGTCAGACCCTCTACTCCGATCGCCTTCAGAGCGGTCTTCACCTCGTCGAGGCGATGCGGTTTGATGATGGCGGTGATCAGCTTCATGGCTGCTCCTGTTCTGAGTGTTCGTGTCGCTCGGCAACCCGGCTGTCCGTGAGTCCGGCGCACCGTCCCGGTGTGTGGCTGTCGACGGATCGTCCATCCTCGCCCCCGGTTCACCGGGCCGGCATGGACTCTCCGATGTTGTAGGCGGTCTCCGCATGCTGGGATACATCCAGTCCGGCGAGCTCGTCCTCTTCGTCCACCCGGAGTCCGATCGTGAGGTCGATGACCCTCAGGATCAGCCATGTCACCACGAACGAGAACACGATCGTGACCGCGTTAGCGATCAACTGCTCGACAAGCAGGCCTGCACCACCACCGTTGAGAAGTCCGGCGTCGAAGTCGCCGAGGGCCCCGGGACGGGCGAACAACCCGATCAGCGACGAGCCGACCAGCCCTCCGACCATGTGGACCCCGACCACGTCGAGACTGTCGTCGTAGCCTGCGCGGTACTTGAGACCCACGGCGAGAGCGCAGATCACACCGGCTGCCGCACCGATCCAGATGGACGAGGTCCCCGAGACGAAACCGGCCGCAGGTGTGATCGCCACCAGGCCCGCGACCATGCCTGATGCCGCACCGAGGTTGGTGAAGTGGCCGTCGCGGATTCTTTCGGTCAGCGACCAGGCCAGGCCTCCCGCGGCCGCTGCCAGGAAGGTGTTGGCGAAGGCCTGCACCGCGACCCCGTCGGTCAATCCACCGGCTCCCGCATTGAAGCCGAACCACCCGAAGAACAGGATCGCGGTTCCGATCATGACAAGGGGCATCGAGTGCGGGGGATGGCCCTCGCGTGGCCACCCCCTGCGACGGCCGAGCACCATCACCGCCGCCAGCGCTGCCACGCCGGCGTTGACGTGGATCGCGGTCCCACCCGCGAAGTCGAGCGAACCGCGTGTGGCCAGCCAGCCGGTGAGCCCTCCGTCTGCGTCGGTTCCGCCGTAGATCCAGAAGGTCACCGGTACGTAGACGAGCACGCTCCACAGCGGCACGAAGACCGCCCAGGCCGAGAAACGCATCCGGTCCGCCACGGCACCCGAGATGAGTGCGGGGGTGATGGTGGCAAAGGCACCCAGGTACACCAGCCAGACGAGGGTCTCTCCACGATCGGCTTCGATGCCGGTACCGTCCAGCAACGCGAAGTCGAGGTTGCCGATGAGGGAGCCGTGACCGCCGAAGGCGAGCGAGTAGCCGATCAACGCCCAGACGATCGGCACGGTGAGCAGGCACCAGAAGCTCATCATCAACATGTTCAGTGTGTTGCGCGAGCGGTCCATCCCGCCGTAGAAGAACGCGAGACCCGGTGTCATGAACAACACCAGGGCCGCGCATACCAACAACCATGCAGTGCTTGCCGCGTCCATGCTTCGCTCCTATGTCCGAGCCCGACGCTAAGGAGGCCTTGTTTCGGTGGTGTTTCCGGTGTCGAGCGAGTCCGTTAACCCGACCCCCAGCGAACTGAATGGCCTCGTGCACCGATTCCGGGGCTGAGCCCATTCAGTTGGCCGCAGTGAGCGGAAGCGGCGGAGGCGGAGCAGGCCCGCGGTAGGTTGGAACCATGGCGGTGCGCATCGATTGTCGTCACTACTCGAGCCGAACGGTGTCGTCCGGCGAAGTGGTGCAGCGGTGCCGGCTCGACGCGGCCGACCTGACGCCGTTCGACTGTCCCGAGGGGTGCCTCTTCTACGAGCCCCGCTCGATCACCGACGCCGGTTGGGACCGTCGATCCGGCGAACGCTGATCCGCCCGCTGCTCAGGGGTTTCCGGCTCACCGCAGGCCCTCGGCACGACGTCGGGTCAGGTGGACGTGCGCCTTGGCGGCACCCCATGCGATGGCGGGCTCGTGGAGCGTCTCGTCGACGTCCGCGAACGAGCCCGGGGTCAGCGCGTAGTCGTCGTCGGGGAACTCGCGCCGGGAGAAGTCGTCGCGCGCCACCGGCGCAACGCCGACCTGCCGCAGCACCGCGGTGGGGTGGCGCACGGCACGACGCAGGATCTCGAGCGGGGATCCACGCTGTGCGTCGATGTCGGTGGCCAACAGCTCCCGCAGCTCGCTTGCCACCTCGCCCGCCGCACGGGACGCCGCCTTCTCGGTTGCGCGGCGTGCCTCGTCATCGAGGTCGATTCCCGCCTGGCGTGCACGTGTGGTGACACAGAGCGTGATCCATCCGGGAACAGCGGATTCGACAGCTCCGACGAGCCGGTCCGCGTGCTCGTGGAGCGCCTCCTCGTCGCGGTCCACCGGCACGGTCAGGAGCCAGGCGTGGGAAAGCCGGCCGCACCGAGGGCCTCCTCGGTGGATGCCACCATCCCCACGTAGAACGGCCCGAAGATCCCGAAGCGCGCGGAGGCCTCGTCGAAGCGCATCGTGTAGACGACCTCCTTGATGTCATCGGGGTTGACCGCGAACAACGTCACGCCCCACTCGTAGTCATCGAGGCCGGTGGACCCGGTTATGACCTGCAGAACGCGACCCGCGAACTTGCGGCCCGAACCACCGTGCTCGTACATCATCTCCTTGCGGCGCTCGAAGTCCTCGGTGTACCAGTTGTCGGTGCCTTCGCGCTTCTTCGACATGGGGTAGAAGCAGAACGCCGGCTTGTCGGGCGGGGGCAGCTGGGGGTACAGGCGCGCGTTTCGCATCTCCTCGGGCACTCCGGCCGCGTACTCACTGATCTCGGTGAGCGACACGTAGGAATCGACGACCTCCAGTCCCGCCGCGACGAGCGCCGTCTGCAGGGCCCGGAGGTTCCACTGGTCCTCCGACAGCGCCATCACCGCCAGATCTGCCTTGTGACCGAGAAGCGAGGCGGTCACCACCTGGTCACCGCGCTCGCGCGCCTGTCGGACCGCGGCGAGCACCGCATCGGGGTCGGCCAGCGGTCCGACGCTCGTGAACAGGTGGAGCACCGCGAGGCCGCTCACCGGAGAACTGGGGGTCGCCATGACCGAAGTCTAGGAACGCACTGTCCCGCTCAGGAGTCGGCGCCCGACTCGAACAGCTCGGCTGGCACCTCCGCTGTCTTGCGGCCCGCGATCGCGTAGTAGAACAGCGGTTCGCCGTCAATCGAGAGACGGTGGCGGTAGCGCTCGAGGTGGTGGATCTCCAGATAGTCGGTGAACACCAGCTCGCGGACCGTGCGCGAGAAATCGGTCATCTCGCGGTGTTCGAGGAACGTGTCGCGGATGTTGAACGCCACCCAGCCACCATCTGCGACGAGGTTGAACGCGTTCACGAAGGCCCGCGGAGGGATGTCGCCGAAGCCGAGGGCCGCGACCGTGGTCAGGCAGTCGAACGACCACGCTTCGAGCTCCTCGCGCGTCGACTCGTCCACATCGGTGAGATCGCAGACGAGGTAGTCGTCGTAGAGGCCGGGTCGGTCACGCAGGTAGGCGTCCCGGGCCTCGGCGATGATGTCAGCACCGATCACGCGCGCCACGCCGAGTCGGCGCAGCTCCTCGCCCATGATCCCGTTGCCGGCTCCCAGATCGAGCACCCGCAGCGTGGTCGGCGTCTCACCCGCCTGGGTGACCGCAGAGGCGAGGATGCTCGCGACCTTCGAGGGTGACTGGCACTTCAGGCGGTCATAGAACAGCTGCTCGTAGAGCCCGGGGTACCCGTATATGACGTCGTAGTCATGGAAGCGCACCTGACGTTGCACGCCATCGGTGTTGAGCGTGAACGACACCTCGTCCTGGGTGAGCTCGGCCGCCTCGGTGGTCGGGAACTGGATCCTGTGGAGCTTCATGCCCTTCCGAGGGTTGCCTATGGGGTGCCCCGGCACCAAGTCGAGGGATCCCGGTTGCCCGGGAATCGCTCAGTCACCCGAACCGCTCAGTCACCCGAACCGCTCAGTCACCCGAACCGCTCAGTCACCCGAACCGCT
>CAYVYG010000190.1:0-632 GCA_964454385.1 uncultured Microthrixaceae bacterium | reverse complement strand
CAGTGCTCCGGACGGCGGCGCTGTGCCTTGAGCTCGGAGCGGCGCTTCTTCGCGTCGAGCCGGCGTTGCTGCGAACCGCGGGTCGGTCGGGTGCTCCTACGTGGGCGTTGCACCGCCAGCGCGTTGCGGATCCGCCCTGCGAGGCGCTCGCGTGCCAGGTCCCGGTTGCGGGACTGGGAGCGTTCGTCATCGACGACCACCCGGACCTCCTCACCCAGGCATTCGATAAGCCGCGCCCGTTGGGGCTCGCTCAGCGTCGGACTTGAACGCACGTCGAAGCGCAACTCGACCCGTGTCGAGGCCCGGTTGGCATGCTGTCCGCCCGGTCCACCCGAGGGCATGAACCGCTCGGTGAGCTCGGCTTCGGGGACGGTGAGGCGCCGGTCGATCTCGAGACCCTCCGTCATCTGGGCCCCAGTGGCGTTGTCGGAGCGCGCATCGTCACCTCCCAACTCTAGGAGCGTGGCAGTGACGGAGATCTCCTGCATGGTGGTGCAGCAGCTGCTGTGGCGTCAGTGGAACGGTGCTCGATCGCTGTGGCTCGCCGAGGCAAACCGGAACGGTGCTGTGGGTGACTGAACCGCTGTGGGTGACTGAACCATGGTTCGTCAGTCAGCTGGTGTTGATATGAC
>CAYVYG010000189.1:0-6785 GCA_964454385.1 uncultured Microthrixaceae bacterium | reverse complement strand
GCGAACTGTCCGCTCTGGGACCACACCGGCGAGTGCCACACCGGACAGTTCGCCGGGGAGTCGTTGCGGCCGGCCTCGGCGGGAGTTGCGCCGGTATCATCGACCGATGCGCAGGTCCGGGCGGTTGTCGAGCAGATGCGGTGAGTGACCGGTCGAGCTCCGGGCGCGGCGGACCTCAGTTCATCCCCCGGCCACCGTTGTGGAGGCCGGGCCGCCCGGCACCGTGGTTCGCCGAGGGCTTCGACCTCTCTGGCGCGCCGGAACTCGACCTCGAGCGCGTGCGCGAGGTGTTCCCCGCTGATCGCCGCGGTCGACAGTCGCCGGTCGTCCACACCGGGGCGGTTCCGTCAGCAGTACTCGTGGCGTTCACGATGTGCGCGCGCGACGCGCCGCCGCGGGACGATGGTTCGTCGGCGTCGGCGCCGGCGGGTGATGCGGGATCCGTCGGGCCCGAGCCGAAGCCCACAACCCAGGCAAGCGGCACCGACCCCGAACTGCAGGTGCTCCTGACCCGCCGTTCATGGGGCCTTCGCACCCATTCGGGTGAGATGGCCTTCCCGGGGGGACGCTGTGAGCTGGGGGAGTCGACCCGGGATGCCGCGGTGCGTGAGGCGTGGGAGGAGACGGCTCTCGATCCGGCTGCGGTGGAGACGCTCGGCGAGCTCGACCACCTGACAACCGTCACCCGGCGGGCTTACATCGTGCCGCAGGTGGCCGTGATCGACGACCGGGTCGAGCTGCGGCCGAACCCGGCAGAGGTGGATCAGATCCTCACGGTCCCCGTATCGGAGCTGCTCAGCGCGGAGGTGTTCCGCGAGGAGCAGTGGGGCTCGCCCGAACAGCACCGGCCGATCTACTTCTTCGAGCTCGTCGGCAACACGATCTGGGGGGCGACGGCGGCGATGCTGCGGCAGTGCCTCGCGATGCTCGTTGGCGCGGACCCGGGTTCGCTGGTCGATCTCGACCCGGGGCGTTTGGCGCCGAAGGGGTACCGGATTGACCCCGCCTACCGCAACCGTGTCGTCTGACGCTCAGGGCGCTGGTTGTGGTCGGTTGACTGGAGCGGCGTGTTCGACTGGAGCGCGGTTCCCGAGTCGGTGGGAGTCGTATCGACGCTGGCTGACTCCGGAGCGCTGCTCCAGTCGCTCAGGGCGCTGCGGGCTCGGTCGTGGTGGTCTCGGGTTCGGTCGTGGGCGGCTGTGTGGTGGGTGGCTGTGTGGTGGGTGGCTGCGTCGGCGGCGGCTGTGTGGTCGGCGGCCGTGTGGTCGGCGGTTGGGTGGGTGGTGCCTGGGTCGGCCGCGACTGCGTGGGTGGTGGCGCGGAGGTGGTCGTCACCTCGGTGGTGGTCGACTCCGAGGTAGTGGTGGTGTCGTCGGTGTCGTCACCTCCGTTGGACACCAACAGGACCACGATGACGATGATCGCCACCACCAGCAGGGCCCCTAGTATCCACGGCAGCGGTGAGCTGCCGGCTCCGCCCCCGTCGCCAGGGGGCGGAGCTCCCCCGGGAGGGCCCTGTGGCGGGTAGTCCTGCGCCGGTGGGTAACCCGGCTGCTGGGGGTACTCGGCGGTCTGCGGATCACCGGTCGGAGGAGCCGGCTGTTGACCCCCCGCCGTCGGCATGATCTGGGTGGGGTCCTCGGGCGGCGGGTTGCTCATATGCCCAGACTACGGCCCCTTCGCGGCGCACCGACGGTATCCGCGTCGGCCGTCGGACCGCGCGTCAGGCCGTGTCGTCTGCCCTGTCTGCCGAGGTGTCGTTCGCGGTGCCGGCCGCCCTGTTGTCCGCCGTGTCGCCGACCGTGTCGGCTGCTGTGTGGTCCGCCACGTACGCGCCGCGGTGGCCCGGTGGTTCGGGTTCGCCGACGGTCGTGTCATGGGTGGTCGACAGCTCCATCTCGGCGTTCACCTCACCGGCGAGAAGCACGACGAACGAGGAGATGAACAACCACAACAACAACACCACGACCGCCGCGAGCGATCCGTAGGTCTCGTTGTAGGACCCGAAGTTCGACACGTAGAACGAGAACCCGAGCGTTGCCACCACGAACGCCGCCACCCCGACCAGGGCGCCAGGTGTGACCCAGGCCCAGTCAGGTGAGTCACGCTGCGGGCCCACCCGGTACAGCACGCCCAGGGCGACCACGAACAGCGCGGCGATGAACAGCCAACCGGCGATGTTCACCAACCAGGACACGCTGGCCGGCAGCGGGTCACTGAGCGCGGGCAACACGGTGGTCAACACCGCGAGCCCGGCGGCACCGACGACTGCTGCGCCGATGGTCAACAACAGCGCCTGGCCCCGGCGGGCGACGAAGCCGCGCCCGTCTCTCTCCCTGTACACGAGGTTGGTCGCCTCGACCAGGTGTGCCATGCCCGAGGACGCGGCCCAGAGTGACAACAGGATCGAGACCACGAGCGTCAATGAGAGAGCTCCCGATGAGCTCTCGGCGATCGAGCTCACCTGCTTGGTCAGCAACGCCCGGGCCTCCGAGGGAAGCGATGAGAACAGCTCCTCCATGCGAGTGGCGGCCTCGTTCGGATCGGCCACGAGCCCGTACACGGCGATCACGGCTGCGAGGGCGGGTACCATCGCCAGGAACCCGAAGAACGCGACCCCCGCTGAGGCCAGCGACACGTGGTCCTCCTTCAGCCTCGCCACGACGCGCTTCGCAACGTCCTTGAGCTGCTCGGCGGACAACCGGGTGGGTGACTCCGCAGCAGCGTCCATCTCCGGGAGGGTACCCGCGCTTCGGTCGTCGCCTGTCGTGGTGGCTCCGCCCACGGAGCGCGAGATCCGGCCGTCGTCCATGGATGACCTCTACCCGGGTGCTGCCCCGGGCAAACGACCCGGTGGTCGGTGGCGTGAGAAGGTCCGCGGCAGGGTTTCGCGTCTCTGTCGCGTGGGGTAGGAACCGGCGATGGACGACGACCGCCGCTTCCTGCTGCTCGCCAACAGCCACGCAGGCTCCGTCGACAGGCGCACCGTCGGGGAGGTGCTCGAAGTCCTCGCGTCGAACGGGTCCGCATCGCTGGTGTGGACCGGAGAACCCGAAGAGGTGGGTGACGCCGTCGGCGGTGACCCCGATGCCATGCCCGTGCTGGTGGGAGGGGACGGCACCCTGAGCTCGGGCATCAACGCGCTCGTGCGTCGTGGCTTCGCGGGGGCCAGGCCGATCGGTGTGATCCCCACTGGAACGGGCAACGACTTCGCGCGGGCCGCGGGCATCCCACTCGACGCGCGTCGGGCGGCCCGTGCGATCCTGGTGGGTCGTCCGCGTGCGCTATCGCTGCTGGCGGTCAGGACCCACCCTGCCCGCCGGTTCCATCGTGATCCCGAAGCCCCACCGCTGGCACCCGCCGAGCCGACATACGGCATCAACGCGCTGCACCTCGGTGTGGGTGCGGCGGCCTCGCGTCGTGCCGCCTCGTGGAAACGCCACCTGGGAGCGGGGGCCTACCCGCTCGCTGCTCTGCTCACCGGCTCGGTCACGCCCGCGGTGCACGTGAGGATCGAAGCCCTCCCGAGCGCCTCCAGCGGAAACGGAGCACCCGGCGCGAACAGAGCCGAGGTCGTCTTCGAGGGACCGAGTCCGATGGCCGCGTTCGTGCTCGGTCGTTCGATCGGTGGCGGGGTCGCCCTCGCCGACTCCTCGCTGGGCGACGATTCCATGGACGTCCTCGTGGCGCGGGGCACCGGTCCGATCGACCGCCTGGCGCTCGCGACCGCGCTGTTGTCATCGGATCCCGGGTCGAACAGGTCGATCCACACCGCCGAGGAGGGTCGTCTGGTCGTTCACTGCGAGCGTGCGGCGCCGGTGAACCTCGACGGCGAGGACCTCGGTGACCTCTGTGGGTTCGAGGTCGAGGTGGTTCCCGCCGGCTGGTCGCTACTGTGTGAACCGCGGTGTCGAGCGGATGGATGAGGTCGAACGAGCGCCCTGATGATGTCGAGGGAGGCCGGTGTCGAGCGGAGGCTCGGATTCAGATGATGTCGGAGACCTTCGACATAACGGCGTCCTTCGCGCGCTGGAGGATCCCCCGATCGGCCCAATCGGCCGGGTCGATCGCCGCTGAACGCTGCAGGTCCTCGTCGAAGTGCGCATCGAGCTCGGCGACGAGGTCGTCGTCCAACAGGACCATGAGCACCTCGTCGTCGTCGGAGCTCGAGCGTGCGTTGATGTTCGACGAACCCACGACCGCCACCCTGGCGTCCGCGGTCATGACCTTCGCGTGCAGCATCGTGGGCTCGAACACGTTGACCTCGACACCGGCTGCGAGCAGCCGCTCGTAGGTCGACTCCGAGGCCCACCGCACGAAGTCCTTGTCGATGTGCTCGCCGGGCACCAGCACCTGCACCTGGACACCCCTGGCCGCGGCCTCGCACATGTGTTCCTGCAGGTGCTCGTCGGGGGTGAAGTAGGCGGTGGTGATGCGCACGCAGCGCTCCGCACCTGCGAGCAGCAGCCCGAACGACACAGCGGTCGCGCTCGGGCCGGTCCGGTCGCTGTCGGCGGTGACGATCACCGTGTGGGGACCCCGATCGGGTTGGTCGCCGAGGTGATCGGTTCCCGAGCGGAACAACGCCTCGGAGGTCTCTGCCCAGTTCGTGAGGAACGCCGAGCGGAGTCCATCGACCGCCGGACCACGGACCTCGAAGTGCGTGTCACGCCACTCATCGGGATTGCGGGCGTCACCGCACCACTCCGCTGCGATGCCCACACCGCCGGTGAATGCCGTCTCCTCGTCACAGACCAGCACCTTGCGGTGGGTGCGGTTCGACATCTCGGTGGGTGAGGATCCGCCCATCGGCCGGAACCACTTCACCACGCAACCTGCGTCCAGCATGGTCCCGACCAGGTCGGGATCAATCCGACGGGCGCCCACCGCGTCGAGCATCACCCGCACCCGGACCCCCGCACGCGCCCGTTCGGCGAGCGCGGTCGCGAACTCGACCGCGATGTCACCCGACCAGTACACGAAGGTCAGCATGTCGATCGAACGCCGCGCCGAGCGGATCGCATCGAGCATCGCGGGGAAGATCTGATCGCCGTTGCGCAGGATCCTCACCGAGTTCCCCTCCGAGGCGGGCACGCCCAGCGCCACCTCGAACACGCGTCTCGGCTCCCAGCGGGCCTCGGTCGGATTGTCGTCGAGCTCCTGCATCGGGTGGTTCTCCCGTGGTCGAGCCGCGAAGACTACCGCTGGTGCCCGCCGCGTCCTTCCACTGATCCCCGCAGCTGCAGACACCGCGCCCGGCTGTGGGAACCTGTGTCGATGCGAGAGCCCCGTGCCGAGGAGTCCCCCCGACCGACCCCGCAGGCTCTGACCAGCACCGGAGCAGCCGAGGCCTATCGCCGCTGGACGGCGGAGGTCACCGAGGTGATCGTGGGCTACCTCGAGGGCATCGGCGATCGCCCGGTCGGACCTTCGGTCGAACCCGGGTGGCTGCTGGGTCGCCTACCTGAGCACCCACCGGAGGTGGCGGAGGACTTCGCCCGGGTGCTCGCGGATGTGCCGGAAATCCTCGGCCCCGCACTGGTCAACTGGCAGGCCCCCGGTTTCCACGGCTACTTCCCTGCCAACACCTCCTGGCCCGCGGCCTTCGCCGACTTCCTCGCAGCGGGGCTCGGACAACAGGGCATGGTGTGGGCGACCTCACCGGCGGCGACCGAGCTCGAGATGCGGATGCTGGATTGGATCGTGGAGCTCTGCGGCCTACCGGAGCACTTCATGCATTCCTCGGCCGGGCCTGGGGGTGGGGTCATCCAGGACTCCGCGTCGTCGGCGACGCTGGTAGCGCTGCTCGCAGCCCGCGAGCGTGCCGGTGGCCGTGACGAGCTGGCCCGCCAGGTCGTCTACCACTCCGCCGAGGCCCACAGCTCGGTGGTCAAGGGTGCCCGCATAGCGGGTTTCGCCGAGCGGAACATCCGAGCCGTGCCAACCGACGCCGCTTTGGGGATGCGAGCCGCGGAGCTGGCAGCGATGATCGACTCGGACCTGACGGCCGGTCTCTCGCCCGCGGCGGTCGTCGCGACGGTCGGTACGACCTCCACGATGGCCGTCGACCCGGTGGCCGCGTTGTCCGAAGTGATCGACGATCGCTTCGGGCCCGCCATCGGGGGGCCGGGATCCCGCAGCGGCGCCGGCGGCAGGGATGCCCGCGGCAGCGGTGCCGGTGGCCGCGGTACTGCTGTCGGCGCTGGTGGTGGTAGCAGTCTGCGGCCGTGGTTGCACGTCGATGCGGCGATGGCCGGAGGCGCGACGATCTGCGAGGAGCACCGTGACCTGCTCGAGGGTGTCGAGCGGGTCGACTCCTACCTGTTCAACCCCCACAAGTGGTGGGGCGTCACCTTCGACTGCACCACCATGTGGGTGGCCGACCGGACCTCGATGCTCGATGCGCTGTCGATCACCCCGCCGTACCTGCGCAACGACGCCAGCGACACCGGAGCCGTGGTCGACTTCCGGGACTGGCAGGTGCCTCTCGGGCGCCGGTTCCGTTCACTCAAGATCTGGTTCGTGCTACGGGCGTTGGGCGCCGATGCGATCGCGACGATGATCCGACACCACTGCGCCGAAGCCGAGTGGTTGGCCTCTCGACTCGAGGAGTCGGCCGTGTGGCGGATAGCGGCTCCGCCGCGGCTCAACCTGGTGTGTGTGAGCCATCGCGACGGCAGTGCTGCCACCCGCCGGGTTGCCGAGCATCTCAACGACTCCGGTCGGGCGTTGGTGACGGTCACCGAGGTCGACGGGCAGGCCGTGCTGCGGCTCTCGATCGGCAG
>CAYVYG010000188.1:3880-6797 GCA_964454385.1 uncultured Microthrixaceae bacterium | reverse complement strand
CGCTGCGACCGATCGCATCGGGGACCGAGGGCGACCGGGTGTCCTTGTGCCAACCGCTTGCGTGTGCACCAGCACTGACAGTGGAACCGGGCGCCGTCACAGTGGCCGTCACCGGACTACGCGCCGGTCAGTTGGCTCGAACGCCGGTGCCTTCCGACGCGGGTCGCTGCCAAGGGCCCGGCGCTGCTTGGTCTATCGGAATGGGCCTCCGAGTGTCTGTCCTTGGTCGCGCTGTCGCGCGACCAAGCCTATGGCATCCCTGGGACATCGAGATGAGGCGGCATCCCGAAATCACGCGCAGAGTGGTGTTGGCGCGTCCGCGGACGCGTGAGCACCACTATCAGTGGGAACTCTTGAGTGAGCCTGCCAGAACTTGGTGAAGGGTGGCAAAGGCGCTGTCATGTTGGCCGTCCACCGGTGGTGAGCGGACGTGCGGCACCGGAGGGCGTGACCTCTGCGGGGGTCAGCGCGGCACGTGGGTGCGGATGTTCAGGATCTTCGCTGCTTCGAGCATCCTGTCGTCGTAGGTGACGAGTCGTGCCAGATCTCTGCCGAGTTGATCCGCCGTCGTCAGGTGGATGGCTTCCAGGGAACACACATCGGTCGGTTGGAGCTCGCCGGCCGCGTCGCGCTCATCAACGCTCGTCGGCCCGCAACCTCGCGAGGCGCTCCGATGGCAGTTCGGAAGCGTGAGATGCGAGCGGGGCGGGGAGATCCCGCACACCCACATCGGCTGTTGTCGCAAACGTGGGTACACCGCTCGGGCTTGCCGATGGCGGCGGATCAGGTTGCGGAGGTACTCGCTGGTGATTCCATGGTCGCCGGATCGAACGCGTTGGTCGATGCACTACCGCAGGGACTCAGGGGGCGTGGCCGGGTGCACGAACCACGCAGCCGCGCGGGCTTGCCCCTGAGAGGGCGTGATCGGGCTCTCACCGGCTCTGCTGCGACACTGGCAGGGTGCGGATCCTCCTGCTCGCCGATACCCACATCGCGGACGGTTCCGGTCGAGAGCTCGACGAACGCGTGCTCGCCGCGGGCGCTGCAGCGGACCACATCTGTCACGCCGGCGACCTGACCGGGGCGGAACTGCTCGCTCGGCTCGAGGAGCTTGCGCCCACGCACGCGGTGTTGGGCAACAACGACCGCGCCCTCGTCGGGCGACTGCCCGAGCATCTCGAGCTCGATCTCGCCGGGGTGCGGGTTGCCATCGTGCACGACGCGGGCCGGAGAGTGGGGCGCCAGGCGAGACTGAGCCGGTGGTTTCCCGATGCGGACCTGGTCGTCTTCGGTCACTCGCATCAACCGGAGGACGCCCACGATGTCCACGGACCGCGGATCTTCAACCCGGGGAGCCCGACGCAGCGGCGACGGGCCCCCACACGCACCTACGGCCTGCTCGAGGTCGCGGACGGTCGGATCGTGGACCTCGAGCTGTGCCACCTCGACTGACCATCGCACGACCTCCGGTTGTCCCGGAGAGGAATCGCTCAGAGCAGGAAGACACCTTCGAGGTCATCGAAGATCGTGGCCCGCCACCGCGCGAGAGGGCTCTGGCCCTCGAGGAGATCCCGGGTCGCCTCCAGGGCCACCTCCAGTGACATGAGGTGGCAGTAGGGATCGTGTGGTGAGCGTTCACCGATCCCGTCCGCGTCGACAGGGGGTTGCCAGGCCACCATCGCGCGGTGTGCGCCGTCGAGCAGCGAGCGCACCGCGACATTGCCCATCCTGCTTCCGAGCAGCCGGTCGAATGCGCTGGGGCGGCCTCCCCGCACGACGTGTCCGAGCACGGTCACCCGTGTCTCGATGTCCATGTGGGACCTTCCGGTCACCTGCACGAGGCGGGTGTCGATCATCTCCTTGAGGCGATCCGACGGCGTGTCGATCCCCTCCGACTTGATGGCGACCACCTTCTGGGTGCCTCCACGGGACCGGACCGCGAGCACCGATTCCACCACGGCATCTACGAGCTGCTCGGTACTGCGTTCCGCCTCCGGGAACAACACCATGTCGGCCCCGGAGGCTATGGCGCTGGTCATGGCCAGGTAGCCGCAGTCACGTCCCATGACCTCCACGAGGAACATCCGGTCGTGCGCGCTGGCGGTGTCCGCGATCCGGTCGCAGGCCTCGACGATCGTGTTCATGGCCGTGTCCACACCGATCGACAGGCTGGTGAGCGCGATGTCGTTGTCGATCGATGCGGGGATCCCGAGCAGGCGCACCGGCCAGTCGCCGGCTTCTGTCGGGTCACTCAGCTTCAGCGCGCCGGTGAGTGAGCCGTTGCCGCCGATGACGATGAGTCCCTCGACACCGGCATCGGTGAGGCGCTGTCGGGCGCTGTCGCGAACGCTCGGGTCGAGGAACTCCGGGCAGCGTGCCGATTGCAGGATCGTGCCGCCGCTGCGCAGGATGTCCCCCACGCTCACCGCGTCGAGTGGTCCGAACTAGCCGTCGATCAACCCGCGGTAGCCGTGGCTCACGCCGATCGGTTCGTGGCCGAGCGCCAGGGTCACCACGACCGATGCCCGGATAGCCGCGTTCATGCCGGGAGCATCTCCGCCGCTGGTCAGGATGGCGATGCGCATGGTGTTCTCCCGAGGACGTGTCGGCCACGAGCGTAGGTCGTGGCAACAAGCGTTGAAGGCCGTAGCCTCCAGCGGCCGAGGACCTTCCGGAGGCCGTGGTCGAGGGGCAGCACGCGGCGGCGTGGTGCTCGATGATCTGTACAGTCAGCACGTGGGACGCCCGATCGGACCGGTGATGCGGCACCCGTGAGACAGCCACGCGGGCGACGGCGCCGCCCCGGTCGTGCATCGGCGCAGTGGAAACCGGCAGTCGCGGTCGCGGTGATCGCGATGCTGGGCGTTGGATGTGGTGTCGCCGACGAACATGACGATCCCGCGCAGGGCGAGCGCAC
>CAYVYG010000188.1:0-3870 GCA_964454385.1 uncultured Microthrixaceae bacterium | reverse complement strand
GGTTCGGCGCATCCGTTCGCAGGCGGGCCGATACCAGACGGGTACCGCCTGGTAGCGGCCGGGCGTGGCACCCAGGAACAGCAGTGGGGCACCGAGATGGGTTTCGACGGCGCCTACACCGCCATCGAGGTCGCCGGCCGCACCGTCGTGGCCGGCATCGTGCCGTGGGAGCCAATGGAGAGCTCCTTGCAGTGGGCGTCGTTCTCGGGTGATGAGAACCCTGAGACGTTCGTGTTGGATGACGGCCGAGCTGCCGCGTACGGCGAGGGAACCGGAGGCCGCTGGGATGACCTGTTGATCGAGGTCGGCCCGACCGAGGCGTTGAGGATCGCGGCGCCGAACGCGACGCGACAGGAGCTGGTGGAGATCTCGGCCCGCGTGATGACCAACGGTGAGCGCGATGCGTCACCGGTGACCGAGGGCCGGCCCGAGGACTGGGCGGTGCTCGGCTCGGTGGGGGTCGACACCTCAGTTGCCCTGCGGGCACAGGCGTATCCCAGCAGCAACGTGGTGCCCGGTCCGGCCTCGAGCTATGGGATGGGCTGGGCATACACAGGGGAGCACACCCAGGAGGGATCACCTGGTTCGCTGTCGGTGATGGTGCTGCCCGGCGACGACGCCGACCTGGCCGCACTCGAGGTGAACCCGCGCAATTCCGCGGAGGAGCCACCGCCACCTCGTCAGCCCCTGGAGCTGGAGGGACGACCTGCGGTGTTGGTCAGCGGTTGGGCGCTTGGTGGCGGTGAGGTCAGGTCGTTGGTCACCGACGACGAGACCGGTGCACTGGTGGTCGTCACTGCCTACGGTGCGCCGATGCCCACCGACGACGAACTGGTCGCGGTCGCGAAGTCAGTGCGACCGGTCGATCCCTCCGAGTGGGAACAGACCGAGATCGCCGCCTTCGGTGGTCCGGGGTTGAACCCCGACGAGGGTGAGTCCGAGATCTCCCGTGGGGAGGTCGACGGCATCGAGTGGTTGCTGCAGACCCGGACCTACAAGTTGCCCCCGGACGCGGAAGGTGCAACCGGGCCGGACACGTATGGTCCGCTCGGTCCGACGAGCGTGACAGTCGATACGTGCCTCAAGTTGTCCACGCGCGAGCGTGCGTGCGGTGCGGCTTCGCTGGGTGGTCCCGACGGGAGCCTCTACGTGCGCGGTGAGCCCGAAGCCGCCCACGACGGAGTCGACTTCCCGCCGTTCCTGCTCGTCGTCAGCTCACAGCGGCGCGCCGAGGTCGTGCGCTTGCGCGCCGGTGACACCACGGTCGAGGCTCCGTTGCACCCGGTACCGGGAGGCGACTGGGACAACAGCCGTGCAGGCGTTCTGATGGCAGAGGTCCCCGAGGGTCGCCCGATCCCGGTGTGCAACCCGGACCCGCCGCCGATGGAACCACCCGAGGGGCTCACGGTCGCCCGCGTCGATCTCTACGACGCCGCGGGGGAGCGGCTCGGCTGCGCCGGAATCTGACCAGCGGCTCGACCGACCAGCATCGCCCGTTTCGTGGCCCACGTCCACAGCGAACCCTCCGGTGTGGCACACGCCGTGTCGCCTCCGGCGGACGGTTCGCACGGGTCCGCGGTGGGCAGTTCGCACGGGTTCGGCATTCGCGGCTACTCGTCGACGCCGAGAGAGAGTTGTTCGCCGAGAGGGAGCTGTTCGTCGCGAGTTCGCTCAGTCCCGGAACGCAGGTCGATGACACCCGGTGCGGTACCGCCCGAGGCGGCGGCGTGCGGGGAGTCGCGGGTCGTTGCGCCGTCGTCGATGTCACCGGCGTTCAGCCGGGCGTTGTCTGCCGCTACCCGGCCGCTCGCCCAACCGGCCGCGTCGCGCCCCGTGCGCACCGCCGACTGACTCAGCTCACCGAACCGCTGCGATATGTAGTCGTCGATCTCTGCTTCACGTGAGCGCAACACGGGCAGGAAGGAGGTTCCGGTCTCGGCTTCGGCAGCGGCGTACACCGCATCGTTGATCTCCGCGAGGCGGTCGCCGATGCGCTCGGTGTATGCCATCAGGAACGACGAACGGTAGGACTGGCTGCGGGTGCGCGTCCCGGGTGGCGCGTTGCGTGCCGCCTCGGCGACCGCGGTCTGGGCCTGGACGAGTAGCGACGTGAACAACAGCTCCACCCCAGCGACGTCGTCGGGGAAACCGACCAGGGTCGACATGGCGAGCCCTGTCAGCACCATGGCCCGGCATCGTCCGGCGTGTGCGACTGTCTGCAACAGCAGCGACTTCGCGTCGACATAGGGCGGATCGATCGGAACCCTCACGATCACGGGCGTCTCGTCGCCCCGGTGGTCCCGGTTCACCAGCACTGCGTCGACCGCGTGACGGGTCATGAGCTCCTGGGCCTTGGCGGTGAGCGCGGTCGCCTCGGCCTCGTAGTTCGTCGATTCCGCCTTGGCGAGCAGGTTGCGGATCCGCTCCAGCACCGGATCGGCGGTGCCGGCACGCGTATCGCCGGGGTCGGGGGCCCGAACGTCGGAGTCCCCGGGCGGAGGCAGAACCCGCTCGATGCGGGGCAGCCCGGAGAGGTTCGCGAGCGCGTCGACGATCGCGCTCAATGCGTCGGCGCGTGGGAGCGCTTCTTCGGCGACCCAGTGGCGAACCCACCCGGGACGACCGTCCACCGCTGGCAGCTCCAGCTCGTCGAGTTGGATCATCCAGCGGTGATCCATCGTCGCGGGTCGTCTGCGCGCCCGGTCATCGGCTATCGCCCAGCCGACGAGACGGCCGGCCGCTGCGGTGCCACAGCCGAGGCGACCCTGTCGGTGCAGCTCTCCCGGCTGCCAGCCGCCCTGCCAGGCTGCATCGACCATCTCCGAAAGCAGCGCCTCAGCTCGACGATCGACGAGCCCGGTATCCATCGATGCGAGCTGGCCCACCGCCTCGGCCACGACCGGCTCCTCACCGCCGCGCTTGGCCTCGGCTGCGAGCAACAGCAGGTTCGTGGCACCACGGGGACCCGTGAGGGCATCCCTCAGCTCCTCGTCGGTGGGGCCATCGAAAGGCGTGTCATATCCCGCCGAGCCGGATGCGCCGACACCGGTGAAGCCGTTGCGGTGTGATCGGTGACCACTCGATGACCGTTGCCTGCGGGCGCGTCCCTTCGCCCGGGCCTTGGCGGCGCGTCGTGCCTTGTTGTTCTTTCCCATCACGGCACCGTACAACCAGGCCGTGACAGCGCGAGCTATCCGCAGAAGTGGTGGAACCGCCAGTGGCTGCGCGGGATCGCTGTTCGGGAACGTGATCGCAGCAAGCAACCGGCGCACCTCTGGGGCACACTGGGGCAGCGGCGCCAACGGGTGCCTGGAAGGACAGTGCCTGTGAGCTACGAAGCGACCTGGGAGTCGGTCTCCCGCCACCCGTTGCCGCAGTGGTACGACGACGCGAAGCTCGGGATCTTCATCCACTGGGGGCTCTACTCGGTTCCCGGGTGGGCGCCGCAGGTGCCCGACATCCAACAGCTACTCCACGACAAGGGCCCCGCCGCGATGCTGCGCGACAACCCCTATGCCGAGTGGTATGCGAACTCGTGTCGGATCGAAGCCAGCCCGACCTGGCGTCACCACCGTGAGACCTGGGGCGCGGACTTCGCCTACGACGGCTTCGTGGAGCTCTTCGACGAGGGAACCGCGCGGTGCGACCTCGATGAGATCGCGCAGGTGTGCGAGCAGGCCGGAGCGGGCTACGTCGTGCTCACCACCAAGCACCACGAGGGCTTCACGCTCTGGCCCTCTTCCCAACCCCACCCGAGAAAGGGCGCCTACCACGCCAAGCGGGACCTGGTGGGGGAGCTCACCGAGGCAGTGCGCGCCCGGGGCATGCGCATGGGTCTGTACTACTCCGGTGGCTACGACTGGCCCTACA
>CAYVYG010000187.1:0-6830 GCA_964454385.1 uncultured Microthrixaceae bacterium | reverse complement strand
CATCGACGTGCTCGGAGCCAGCGGAGCCCGGGATCCGCTGGATCCCCTCGCGGATCGTGGCGACGCCCCGACCGGCATAGAGGTGATCAGCTCCCGCGCGGTCGTGCTGCGAGCTCCCAACGAGGAGGAACCGACGATCGAGATCGGGGTACCGGGAGGCGACGTCCCGGCGATCACCGAGGCGGCGCTGCGCGGAGGAGTGGCGGTCGTGCGGCGGTGACCCGGTCTCAGGTACCCGAGACCGATACCCCGTCGATGCGCATGGATGCTCCTCCTGCGCCCGATGGCAACCACTCGAAATCGTCACCGATCGCACTGATGTCCATCAGCAGCCTCTGCAGCGTGGATGCGAGAGTCATCTCCTGGACCGGTTCGGCCCACTGGCCGTTGCGGATCATCAGGCCGTTGGCACCCACCGAGAAGTCCCCCGAAACCGGGTTCACCCCTGAGTGCAACCCCGAGAACGATTCCACCGCGATACCCGCTTCGATCCCACCGAGCAGGTCCGCCGCGTTGGTCGCGCCCGGGGTCATCACCAGCCGCTGGGCACCGGGTGAGGGGATGCCCCTGACCGATCGCACGGCCGAACCCGTCGAGGAGGTCCCAGCACGACGAGCGCTGGTCGAGTCGTGCAGGAACTCCTCGAGCACCCCGGCGGTCACCAGGGGGTTCGCGCGGCAGGCGAGTCCTTCGCCGTCGAAGTGGCTGGCACCCATCGACTCGGAACGGGTGGGATCGTCGAGGAGACCGACGAGCGGCGATGCGATCCGTTCGCCGAGGCGATCCGCGAAAGGGCTCCGGCCCTTGGCCACCGCGTCCCCCGACAGCATCCCGGCCACCAACCCCAACAAGGTGACCGCCATGCGTGGTTCCAACAGGATCGTCATCCGGGCGCTGGGCGGCCGCTCGGCACCCAGGAGCTTCGTGGCACGCTCCACCGCCTCGGTCGCCACCCGGGCCAGATCCAGTTCGTCGGGATCGCGGGCTACGTCGTAGCCCCAACCGATCTGGGTCTCCGAACCGTCGCTCGCGAGTGGTTGGGTGGCCACCGACGCATCTGTCTCCTCGCTCGCGACGCGGATCCCGGCGCTCGAGACGACCGCGGACTGGCTCCAGCCGTCGCCGTAGGTGGTGGTTCGGGCCGCGGTCACCCGGTCATCGGCATCCATCACGAGCCGTTCCAGGCTCAGGGCCAACTCGATCCGACGGGCCGCGTCGATCGAGATGACCGCATCGTTCCAGAGCCCGTGATCCACCACGGCCACTCCGTCGGGCTCCGCGATGCCGTTGTGCTCGTCGGCCTGCGCGAACCGACCGTTGTCGCGGGCCTCCGCGAGAGCCTCGGCGAGAACGCCCGTTTCGAGGCTGCCGCAGCTCGCGAACCCCACCCTTCCATCGCGCACGACCCTCACCCCGGCACCGCCGGACCCGGCCGAGGTGAACGACTCGACCTCGCCGGCGTGAACCTTGACCGTCGTGGAGGACCCCCGTGCCAGCGCGACCTCGATCGCCTCACCGGGCGCCGCGTCGGCCACCAGCGGGTCGGCCAGTTCGCAGAGATCCTCCAGCGCGCCGATTCCGTTGGCGGCCCTCAGCTCGTGGTCCACCGGAGTGCTCACGCCGCGGTGCCGCCGACGGTCAGACCGTGCACCCGCAACGTCGGAACGCCGTCACCCACGGAGACCCCCTGTCCGTCCTTGCCGCAGGTGCCCGGAGGACCCATCGCGAAGTCGTTGCCCACCGCGTCGATGTCAGCGAGCACCCTGGGGCCGTTGCCGATGAGGTTCCCCTCGCGGATCGGCTCGGTGATCCGTCCGTTCTCGATCAGGTAGGCCTCGGTCATGCCGAACACGAAGTCACCGGTCGCGGTGTTCACCTGTCCTCCGCCCAGATGGGCGATGTACACGCCCTCGGCCGTGTCGGCGACGATGTCATCGGGATCGGTCCCGCCCGCCATCAGGTAGGTGTTGGTCATCCGCACCATCGGCAGGTGAGCGTACGACTGTCGTCGTCCGTTGCCCGAGGACTCCCTGTTGCACTCACGCGCACGCAACCGGTCCCACATGTAGTCCACGAGCACGCCGTCGCGGATCAGGACGTTGGAACGTCGCGGGAGGCCTTCGTCGTCGATCCCGGCGGTTCCCCACTCGCCGGCCATGGTACCGTCGTCCACGAGGGTCACCAGCGGTGATGCCACCTGTTCACCGACGCGCCCGGCGAACACCGATGCGCCCTTGGCGACCAGGTCCGCCTCCAGACCGTGCCCGCAAGCCTCGTGGAACATGACACCGCCGCCGCCGGGACCTATCACGACGGTCATCGCACCCGAGGGGGCCGGTCGTGCGGTCAACTTGGTCAGCGCCCGCCGTGACGCGCGGCGTGCCAGTTCAGTGACGTCGTGGTTGTCGAAGAGCTCGAAACCCGCGGTCGCGCCGACCGACTCGCGTCCGGTCTGCATGCCGGTGTCCCCGGAAGCAACCGCAGAGACCGAGAACATCGAACGGACCTGCTCATCGGTGGCGAGCAGGCCATCGGTGTTCGCCACGAGGATCCGGCGCCGGGAGTCGGCATAGCGAGCCGAGACCTGGGTGATCGCCGAGCCCTCAGCGCGCGCCGCCTCCTCGGCTCGGCCCAACAGCGCCACCTTCGAGGCCTTGTCGACGTCCTCGGGTGCGAGCTCCACCTGCGACGGGTTGGGTGCATCGACCCGGCCCAGCTCCACGACCCGGCTCTCCGAAGGGGACGCTGCAGCGCCCGAAGCCGCGGCCTGCACCGCCGCGAGCAGCGACGGTTCGCTCAGATCCGCGGTGTGCGCGAACCCGGTCGTATCGCCGACGACGACCCTGATGCCCGCTCCCCGATCCCGACCCGAGGTGAGATCCTCGACGCGCCCGTCGTCGAAAGATGCCGAGACGGATCTGCGGTCCTCCACGAACACCTCCGCGAAGTCGGCACCGCGGTCGAGACCAGCGGTGAGGACGGTCTCGATGGTGGTCTGGTCGATCAAGGTTTCCTCCGCCGTTGCGGTTCTCGGGTGAAAGGGGTTTAGGGTACCGATCATGGCTGTACGCGCGGGACGGTCGGCGACCGTCGAGCTCTTGGTGACCGACGCCGACACCGCCATCGCAGCGCGCTCCGGCGACGTTCCTGTGCTCGGCACCCCACGAATGATCGCACTCGTGGAGCAGGCCGCGGTCGCGGCCCTCGAGGGCGCGCTGGACGAAGGGGAGACCTCGGTGGGCGTTCGGGTGCAGGTGGAGCACATCTCGCCCACCGCGGTCGGTCGCACCGTGTGGGCCGAGGCCTCGCTCGAGAAGGTCGAGGGGCATCGCTTCATGTTCAACATCAGCGTGCGCGACGACCGAGGGCTCGTGGCCGCCGGCAAGGTGACGAGGGTGGCGGTCGACCGGGAGCGCTTCCTGCAACGCGCACGCTGAGCGGCGCGGCGGGTTCGACACCGATCCCGGTAGGGTCGCCGGCATGGGTGCGGCCCGCGACGACCCCGGCGGGGAGAACGAACACGAGCGCGCTGAAGCGCTCGCGCAGATCGACGCGGCGGAGCTCCCCCGCCACGTTCCCCGCAACGACGCCCGCAAGCTCGCGGTGCGGGTCGCGTTCAGCCTCGGCTTCCTCGCACTTTTGATCTGGCGCCTGCCCGACGTCTCGCCCTCGGACCTGGTGCCCGAGCCCTCCCTCGAGTCGATCGCATGGGTGGTCGCAGCGGTGCTCGTGCACCTCGGCGCGTACGGGCTGCAGACACTGCGCTGGGCGGAGGTGTCCGACACCCTGGGGATCCACATGGGTTTCCGGCGCCTGATGTCGCACCTGCTGGCGGGTGAGTTCGTCTCCAACGCCCTGCCCACCTCCTTCGGTGGGGACATCGTCAGGGTGATCCGGCAGGGAAACGACGTCGGGGACCACGCGGACGCCTTCGCCGCGACGAGCCTGGAACGCCTCACGGGCTGGTTGGTGCTGCCGGTTCTGTCCTTCGTCGGCCTCGCCCTCGACAGCGGGCTCCGCTCGCTGGGCGACGTCACTGCGCTCACGGTGCTCGTCGGCGCCATGACGCTGTGCGCTCTCGGTGTGATCCTCGTGCTGGCCGGGCACCCTCGCGGCGCCGGTCGGCTGGTCGGCACCACCGGATGGCGGCGCTACCTGGCAGCGGTTCATCTGGGCGTCATAGCGTTCCGCCACCGCCCCGCGCAGGCGGCAAAGGTCCTCGCAGCGGGCGTGGGGTTCCAGTTCCTGCAGGTGCTGACCGTGGTCGCGTGCACCCGGGCGCTGGGCATCGACCAGATCGGCCTGGTGGCTGCGCTCGCGTTCTTCCCACCGACCGCCGTGGTCCAGAACCTACCTCTCACCCTCGGCGGACTGGGCGTGCGCGAAGCGGCCTTCGTGTACTTCTTCTCTGCCATCGGCGTGAGCAACGCCGATGCGATAGCACTCGGACTTCTCGTATACGTGGTGTTCGTCCTGTCGAGCCTTGCCGGTGCACCGAGCTTCGTGCGTGGCGGGTTCTCGGGCCGCACGGTCGCTCCGGCACAGCCCGGGAGCTGAGCGGGGCTGTGCCGCCTCCGCGGGTTGCGTCAGCCGTCGGCCGTTGCCTGTTGCAGCCCTGGCGCGACAGGTAGCGTGGTCGCGCATGCTTCTCGAGACCATCTCGACTCCCGCCGACCTGAGGCGCCTCGACCCGGACCAACTCGTGGACCTGGTGACAGAGATCCGCAGCTTCATCGTCGACGCCGTCACCACCCACGGGGGCCACCTCGGTTCCAACCTCGGGGTGATCGAGATCACCCTCGCGCTCCACCGGGTGTTCGACTCACCCGATGACGTGATCCTCTGGGACACCGGGCATCAGGCATACGTGCACAAGCTGGTGACCGGCCGCCGGGAGGGCTTCGCGCAGCTGCGTTGCGAGGGTGGGCTGTCCGGATACCCGTCGCGCAGCGAGAGCCCGCACGACTTCGTCGAGAACAGCCATGCATCGACGATCGTGTCCTACGCCCATGGCATCGCCACGGCCAACAGGCTGCGCGGCGAGTCCCACCGCAACGTGGTGGCGGTTCTGGGAGACGGTGCGCTCACCGGTGGGCTCGCGTACGAGGGGCTCAACAACCTGGGGAACTCCAACACCAAGGCGATCATCGTGTTGAACGACAACGGTCGCTCCTACGCCCCCACGGCTTCGCGCCTCGGGGAGTCGGTGTCGCGCTTCCGTGCGTCGTCGGCCTACCAGCGCAACCGCGAGCGTCTGGAGCGGATCCTCAACGAGGTACCGATGTTCGGGCCCTACCTGGAGCGCGGTGTGGAGGGTGCCAAGGCCGCTATCCGCGAGGTCCTGGAGCCACCGGCGTTCTTCGAGCAACTCGGTGTCAACTACCTCGGCCCTTACGACGGCCACGACATCGCTTCGTTGGAGGAGGCTTTCGCAGCAGCCGCGGAGATGGACGGACCGGTCGTGGTGCACTGCCGCACCCGCAAGGGACGCGGGTATCCACCCGCCGAGGCCGACGACGTGAAGAACATGCACGACACCTCGGAGCTGAAGCCGGGTTCCTACACCGACGCGTTCAGCAAGGCGGTCGTGGCCGAGGCGCGTGAACGCCCGGAGCTGGTCGCGATCACGGCCGCGATGCCGGACTCGACCGGACTGCTGCCCTTCGTGGCCGAGTTCCCGCAACGCTGCTTCGACGTGGGGATCGCGGAGGCCCATGCGGTCACCTCGGCCGCCGGCATGGCGATGGGCGGCCTGCGCCCCGTGGTGGCGGTCTATTCGACGTTCCTGTCGAGGGCGTTCGACCAGGTCAACCTGGATGTCGGGCTGCACGCCCAACCCGTCGTGTTCGTGCTCGACCGCGCGGGCATCACCGGCGATGACGGACCTTCGCACCACGGACTGCTCGACATGGTGCTGCTGTCCAAGGTGCCCGACATGACGGTCTTCGCCCCCTCCAACCACGCGGAGATCTCCAGGATGCTCCACGACGCATTGGAGCTCTGCACCGACGGACCGGCGGCGATCCGCTTCCCCAAGACGATGCCCCCACCGGGGATCACCGAGACCGGTTCGGGTCTCTCCGCCCGAAAGGTCCGATCCGGTTCGCAGATCTGCATCATCGGGGTGGGCAAGATGCTCTCTGCTGCCGAGGCGGCTGCCGATCTGCTCGCCGAGGAGGGCCACGACGTCACCGTGTGGGACCCGCGGCTCATAAAGCCCCTCGACCCGGACATGCTCGCGGACGCAGCAGACCATGCACTGGTGGTCACCATCGAGGACGGCCTGCGCGACGGAGGTGCCGGCTCCGCGATCGCGGACTCGCTGTCGAAGCTCGCACCCATCGCGGGGCCCGAGGTGCGGGTGCTGGGCGTGCCCTCGGTGTTCCTGGCCCAGGGCAAGGCCGACTCGATCCTCGCCCGGCTGGGCCTCGACGGCGAAGGCGTGGCCGACGAGGTCAGGGCCTTCCTGCGGTCGTCCTCGGACCGCACCAGCTGACCGCTCCCGATCCCTGCGACACTACCGGCCGTCCCCGACGGTCAACCCCCTCGACAGCCAGGCGCTGTCCTCAGCTGTAGTAGGGGTTCTCCCCCGAGGCGTGGTCGGTCGCGTCGATCACCTCGGTCACCTCCGGGAACGCCTCCATGATCGACTTGCGGATCCCGGCCCGCAGCGTGATGGCCGACGCTGCACAGCCCTGGCAGCCGCCACCCATGTGGACATAGACGTTGTTGTCCGCATCGACGCCGTTGAGCTGCGCGAAGCCTCCGTGGGTCGCGAGCATCGGGTTCACCTGCTGGTCGAGCAGCTGGCTCACCCTCACCGCCAGCTC
>CAYVYG010000186.1:0-6848 GCA_964454385.1 uncultured Microthrixaceae bacterium | reverse complement strand
GGGAATGCCTCGGGAGGACTCGCCGGCGAGTACTTCTCCCTCGCCGCCGGTACCGACATCGCACCGTTGTTGCAAGGCCTGGAAGGGGACATGTGCCAGGCTCCCCACTGGGGATACATGATCACAGGTGAGCTCACCGTCACCTACGCGGACGGCAACACCGAGCAGTGTCGAACCGGAGACCTGTTCCATTGGCCACCCGGCCACAGCGTACGAGTGGACGACGATGCCGAGGTGATCCTGTTCAGCGCCCAGGACGAACACATCGGTGTGCTCGATCACATGGCCGCCAGACTCCAGTCCATGTAGTAGTCCATGCTGGCCTGATCCCCGATACCCGGCGAACTGTCCGCTGTCGCCCTTCACATGTGTGGTGCCACAGCGGACAGGTCGCTGGGGGGCGGGGGCGGGTGAGGGGACCCCGAGCCCCGGCTTGCAGGAAACCAAACCAGGTGGTGGGGTATGCGCCATGCCAGGCACAGCGCTCCCAGTGGAGCCCACTGCCGCGGATGTCGAGCCGACGTGGTTCATCGATTCGCGCAACGACGAGATCGCGGCGTTCGTCGAGCGCGCACTTCTGGCATCCGGTGTCGATCGCGGCGACGAGCGGGCCGTCGCGGTCGCGCTGTTCACCGCTGTTAGGGATTCGATCCGCTATGACCCCTACGGCGTCTCGGCGGATCCGGGGGACTTCCGAGCGAGCACGATCGTCGGGTCGGCGTCGAACTGGTGTGTGCCCAAGGCGGTTCTCTACACGGCGAGCCTGCGCCACTTGGGCATCCCTGCCAGGCTCGCCTTCGCTGATGTGCGCAACCACCTCACCAGCGAGAAGCTCACCGAGGCGATGGGCACCGACCTGTTCGCGTGGCACGGTTACACCGAGGTCCACCTCGACGGGCGCTGGCTGCGGGCCAGCACCGCGTTCAACGTCGAGATGTGCGACCGCTTCGGGGTGAAGGTGCTGGACTTCGACGGCACCGCCGATGCTCTTCTGCACGCCTATGACACCGCAGGCAACCGTCACATGGAGTACGTCCGCCAACGTGGCAGCTTCACCGACCTGCCCCTCGATGAGATCTTCGCGACCTTCGCCGAGGTGTATCCCGACCCGGTGGCGCAAGGCGGCATGTCGCAACCCCATGACGATCCCGCGTTCTAGGAGCGCGGGTCTGCAACGCAGATCTCGCGCATGGAAATGCGGCAGCGCTCTGGATGACTCAAGCTTGGTTCGTCAGTCAGCGGGTGCCGATGCGACGCTCGGTGACTCGGCAGCGGTGCTTCAGTCACGGTGACTCGCCAGCGGTGCTTCAGTCACGGTGACTCGCCAGCGGTGCTTCAGTCACGGTGAAGTGGAGCGTTTCGATGGCATCGGGCTGGTTGCATGAGAATGCTGCTGACCCTGCGTCCGATCGCAGTCTCCAAATACTGACCCAAGCTCCCAGGCGCCTCTCGAGCGCGTCTCAACCGACCGGTTGCCAGACCTCGATCGGAGCGACCGCGGACCGGTAGTCGTGTTCGCACTTGCCGCACCGTCGCAGCACCGCGTCGATGCACAGGTTCCCGCACTCGGGGCAGAACGTCGCGATGCACTCATCGGCGTTCATCCCCTGACAGCGACCGCACACGTAGTCGGGATCCAGCTTCTTGAGCCTGAACAGGGGCCCGACCAGCAGGAACGGGTTGACGGCACCACGGAAGGTCACGCCGACCGCGCCTGTGAGCGCCTGCATCTTGCGGTTCCGCTCCTTGAGCTTCACGTAGTCGGGGTTCGACACCTTCTGTTGACCACAGTCCTTGCAACTGTGAAGTGTGCGCACCGGAAGCTGTTCCCGCAGGAGCGCCTGTTGTTCGAGGAACTCGAGGATCGGTCGTTGAGCCGGCTCGACGTCACAACGCACCCGGTCCATGTCGGCACGACCTGCGGCATCGAGGACGCTGCGAACCCGCGCGACGAACTCGGCGAGCTCCCTCGCGAGCTTCTCGGGCAGGGCGTCGGGCTGACTCTCGATCATCGCCGCCACCGCTGCGTAGACCTGGATGCGAGCGGCATCCGCGACCGCCTGGTCGGGCGGGCACCAGAACGTGACCGATTCGACCTTCTGCCAGGGTTCCGGGCCGCGACCAAGCATCGATGCGGTCGTCTCCTGCGCCTTGGCCCCGAGGCGCTCCAGCGCAGCGCCGGCGCGGTCCACCAACCCGTCCGGCTTACCGTCGTCGTCAGCGGACACGGACCTCGATGCAGCTGACCGCGCTGGCTGGGGCTGGGGCTGGGGCTGGGGCTGGGGTGGCGGGATGTCAGGTGGAACGGGGTCGACCCGCGGAGCCCGATCGGGCGGCATGGTCACCGAGCCCAGTGCGGTGTCGATCTCGCGCTCGATCTGCGCGAAACGCTCACGGAGGCTCCGATCGAATCCGACGCCCTTCATCGCTGAAGGCATCCTGTCGGCGATGCGGACATGCGCCATCGCCGTCCCGTCGCTGTTCTGGGTGACGCCTGCCTCGACGACCAGCGCCGGGACCATCCTGGTGAGCGACACCGAAGAACCCTTCTCGCCGCGCATCGTCCACTGCGTGTTCCGGGCCAAGTTGAACCCGGCCCGTTGCAGGGTGGAGCCGAGACGATCGAGCAGCTCGGCCGGGTCCCCGCCCCAGGTGCGAGTGAAGTAGTGCTCCACGGCCGCCACTGTGAGCTCAGATCTCGTCGGTACCTAGATCCATCGACGTGTCGAGACCGGAATCGAAGCCCGTGTCCATGCTGGTGTCCGTGCCCGTATCCAGACCGCTGTCGAACCCCGAGTCGACACCGGAATCGAATCCGGTATCGAGCCCCGTGTCGGCACCGGCGTCCCAGCCACCATCGAGCCCACCATCGGCGCCGATCCCCTCCAGGCCATAGGCCGCCGAATCGACCTCTTCCGCCGCGTCCGAGAGGCTGTCGTCGACGTGGTCGAGACCCATCTCCGCCTGGTCCATGGAACCATCCGCCAACTCGAAGGAGCCCTCGGCCATCTGGGTCTCCCACTCCGCCGAGGCAACATCGCCCTGAGCGAGTGCATCCGCGGCGTCCTCGAGGTGCTGTTCGCCCTCCGCGTCCAGTCGGTCGGCATATGCCACGTCGCGCTCTGCGCCGGCGGTCCACTCCGCAGCGGTCGAGGTGTCCCACTCGGCATCGCGCAGATCCGTTGCGGCATCGTCGATCGCCTCCGCGTCGGACGTCGCCCATGCGCCGTCGTCAGCGGCCGTCTCGAGGGTGTCGGCCGTCTCACCGATGTCCCAGGAGAGGTCCTCGAGATCGGTCGAATCCGCTCCACCGGAATCCACGTAGTCGTCCCAGGTCGAATCGCTCATGTCTGTCCCCCTTCGTCGATGGCTATTGGCACTCAGCGCCCGCATCGCTCTGGCGCGCGCCCACGTGTCCGGGCGCGCATGGCAATCGTAGATAGCACCACCAACATCTCGCCAACGACTCTGGCTCAATGCAAGAGATCCGGGGAGCAAGAGACCCGGGGACCGGAGACACACTCGAACGCATGTCACCTCCACGACGGCTCATCACGAGTACCTCAAATGTCGTATTCCGCCGAAGCAGCAGTGGTTCGATACTGAAGTGAGCTGAGGGGGCCTCGGCGACCACGCGGCGCACGCCGCCCGAGCCAGGAGGAGATGGACATGAACCTCAGAGCGAGACCCAGAGCGAGGTCACGAACCCGCACCGTCGCGCTCGGCGCCGTGATGGCGCTGATCGCCAGTCTCCTGGGAATGATGGTGAACGTTGCCCCGGCAGGCGCCTCACACGGGCGTGCCAACCAGCTGACGTGGGTGAACACCGGCGGCAACACCGTCGAGTTCCACTACACCTCGAGTTGGCGGTGCACGTTCTTCTTCTCGGACTGCAGCACCGTCAGCCCCGGTGACACCTTCTTCCCCGATACTCTGTACTTCGGTGATGGCGACTCGGTCACGATCGAGGCTGTGGTCACCTCGGTCGACGTCGTGAACGACGTGGTCTCGGGGGAGTTCGACGTGAGTCACACCTACGCCACACCGGGACCCTTCACCGCATACTCGGAGTCCTGCTGCCGACTCGGCAGCAGCGGGGGCCACGTCAACAACCCCGACGGCTCCTACCGCACCGAGACGCTGGTGGACCTTGCGGGCACCTCCGCCAGCCCCGTGAGCGCCCTCGCGCCGATCGTGGACTGCCCACTCGATGCGGTGTGCCAGTTCTCGGTCCCGGCGGTCGATCCGGACGGGGGCACGCTGCGTTGGAGGTTCGCGACCACTGCCGAGTCCGGCATGAATTACCAACCGGGTAACCCGTACGCGCCGAACGACGCGACCATCGACGCAAATACGGGCCTTTACCGGTGGGACACCACCGGTGCCACGTTGAGTGCTTGGGGTGGCAGCACGTTCTACTCGACCTCGGTCATGGTCGAGAACCTCGACTCCAACGGAGTGGTCGTCGCGAAGACACCCATCGACTTCTTCATCCGGCTCGGTTCGAACTCCGCCAATCAGCAGCCGCAGTTCATCTCACCGACCCCGGCCGACGGCACGGTGATCGACGCCACAGTCGGCTCACTGGTCACATTCGACGTGGCGGCCACGGATCCCGACGCTGCTGATCACGTCGACCTCGGCATGTTGGGCAAGCCGGCATCGGCGACCTACACGACGGTCCACGGCAACCCCGCGAGCGGCACGTTCTCGTGGACCCCGACCGCGACCGGCCAGACGATCCTGACCCTCACGGCACAGGATCCGCAGGGTCTGGGTGCAACGCCGCGGTCGGTGATCATCAACGTCACCGACGCCAACCCGACGAACATCCCGCCGGTGGTCGATTCAGGACCCGACAAGTCAGGTCCAGTCGGAACCGATGTGATGCTCGCCGGTTCTGCCTCTGATCCCGACAACGGTCCCGTCACGCCGCTGGAGATCAGTTGGGTCCTGACCGCACTCTCGGGTGGGGCCGACACCAACTCGTGCACCTTCACGAACACCGACACGGTAACCCCGACGCTGAACTGCACCGTGGCGGGCGACTACCTGGCCCAGATCGGGGCCTACGACGGCGAGGCGTTCACCGACGACACCGGCGCGAAGGTGACATTCACTGCTCCTCCTGCGGACACGACACCGCCGGTCTGTGAGCTCGTGCAGGCATCGTCCGCCGGGATCACCGTCAGAGTCGTGGATTCGGGTTCGGGCCTTGCGTCGATAGACGTCACCCGGGCGAAGAACGCGGACGTCGTGGTGCCGGCCTTCACACCTGGTGACACCACCGATCAGATGGTGACCGCCACCAAGATCAAGATGGGCTCCGGAGCCAGCGTCCAGATGCGGGCGACCGACGTCGCCGGGAACGCCACGGTGTGCGATCCGGTGATCGCCGAACTGACCGCCGGTGAGGCGCAGACCTTCTACGGAGTCCCCGCTGCTGAGCACTACCTGACCGTCTCCGAGGCAGATGGCGTCGCTGGGGTCGCGGTCGAGGTCGCCGGTTCATCCCAGATCGTGTGGTCGCCCGATGGGCGCACCGTCGACCTGGGTGACATGGGCGACGGGACCGTGACGCTGCGCGTGCTCGCACCCGAAGGCACGACGGCAACAGTGATGCTGTGGGACGGCAAGTGACAGACGGAAGGAGGGAACTGCATGCGTAGGAGGTACAACAGCCCCAAGCTCCGGCGTCTCGGCCTGCTCAGGCACCTGACCCGGTTCAGCTTCTGAGGCTTGACAACCACCCACCCTGCGCGATCGGCTGGTGTGATGGGGTCGGCGTCCTGCCGGCCTCCGCACACCGGCCGATTCGTGTAGGTCACCAAATCAATGACACCGCAGTAGGGATGACACTGCAGTAGGGATGACACTGCAAGACTGAACACGTCGGCCAGCGCGGGAGCCGAGGGAGTGCAGATGGCGGAAGATCTTCGGGACGAGACCACGGAACCAGCCGGCGGTGGACCGCCGGGGCCGGGACCCAGCAAGCCCACACGACGGGCGCTCTGGCTGTGGTTCGGGGTCGGCGCTGTCATCGTGGTGATCGTGGGGGTCGTCGCGTGGACTCTCGTGCGCTCAGAAGACACCACGGCCGCTCCCGAGCAGACATCCGGTCTGGATGCCGATCTGGTGGAGACGTTCACCCTCACCCGCGGAGAGGCCAAGTGCGTTGTCGACCGCGCAGAGGGCCGGCTCACCGAAGAGCGGATCCGGGCATTGGCAAGCGATCCCGAACCGGACGACGCGGATCAAGCTGCGCTCGACGAGATCCTCACTGGTTGCTCCCTTCACCCAGCGGGTTCCGAGCAGGCAGCCGGTCCGCAGGAGGGTCAGGCCAACACCTACGGCGACGATGACGCACTCGATGCCCTGTGGGACCAGTGCTCTGAGGAGGGAACCGCCGTCTGCGACGAGTTGTTCAACGAGGCTCCCGAGGGCAGCGAGTACGAAGCGTTCGGCGACACCTGTGGCGGAAGGGGTGACCCACAGGTCGCCTGCGCGCCCGACGCCCTTGCCGGCGCGGGTACGTCGGACGGAGCGGGTGGCGATGCGCCAGGGACCGGCACCGGTGACGACTCAGAGCTCGAGAGGCTCAAGCAGGACTGCGCGGCGGGTGATGTGCAGGCCTGTCTGACCCTCGAGTTCCAGGCTCCAGAGGGTTCCGACTATGCAGAGTTCGGCCGGACCTGCGGTGGTCGACCTGACGACGATCGTTGCGACAAGGCACGTTGAGCGCGAATCACTCCGCGAGGTGAGTCGAGCTGTCCGAGCTAGCTGAGGGCTAGCTTGTCGAACGGTCGTCCAGGTCGACGAGTCCCCACTCGAGTGCCACCTGCACAGCC
>CAYVYG010000185.1:0-6849 GCA_964454385.1 uncultured Microthrixaceae bacterium | reverse complement strand
CGCGGTCGCGTACGACTGCCCGAGCGTCGCGGCCTGTGTGTCGGTCACACCGGCGGGCACCCTCACCAGTTGCGACGGATCGAGGTCGACCTCGCTGCTGAACGCGCCGAGGCCCACCGAGGCCATCACGCGTTCACCGGCCGACCACCCGCTCACATTCGCGCCCACGTCGATGATGGTGCCGGCTAACTCCGACCCCGGCACGAATGGAACCTGCGGACGGATCTGGTAGCGGCCCTGCACGAAGAGCCCGTCGACGTAGTTGACCCCCGCCGCGCCGACCGCCACTCGTACGCGGTCGTCGTCCAGCTCTGCGGACTCACGTTCCTCGACCACGACCGATCCCGGTTCACCGAAGTCCCTGCATGCCACCGCTCGCATGCCGATGACCATATACGCCGTGCCCAACGGCCGGGTCCGTCGGCGGGAACGAGTTGGCTACCGGCAGCGATGGTGTCTACCGTCGAACCGTCCAACCGTCGGTCCCGGGGCCAGGAACCACCCGGTACGGATGACCGTGCGGATCACTTCGCCGTGGAGGTCGAATGCGCAGTCCCAAGGATTTCTTCTCACCTCTGGCGGTGGGGGCACCGGAGCCACTCCGAGAGATACCGGTGCGGCCATCACGGATGATCCACTTCTTCCCGCCCCACGTGGAGAAGCTCACCGCAAAGCTGCCCGAGATCGCTCCGAAGACCGACATCCTCCTGGGGAACCTCGAGGATGCGATACCTGCGGATTCCAAGGAGGAGGCCCGCGCCGGGCTGGTTCGGGTGGGCAAGGAGCTGGACCTGGGCGACACACAGCTGTGGACCCGGGTCAACGCGCTCAACTCGCCGTGGGTCCTCGACGACCTCATCACCCTCGTCGGCGAGATCGGCGACCGCCTCGATGTGATCATGATCCCCAAGGTCGAGGGTCCCGAGGACATCCACTACGTAGACCAGCTGCTCGCCCAGCTGGAGGCACGTGCCGGTCTGAGCGAACCCCTGATGGTCCATGCGATCCTCGAGACCGCGCGCGGCATGACCAACATCGAAGAGATCTGCCTCGCCTCGCCGCGCATGCAGGGTCTCAGTCTCGGCCCGGCCGACCTGGCGGCGGACCGCCGGATGAAGACCACCCGCGTGGGTGGCAGCCACCCGGGCTACCTGGTGCGTGAGGATCCGCCCGGGGGCGACGAGGGTCCCGAGTACGAAGCCGAGCGCACCACCTACCAACAGGATCTGTGGCACTACACGATCTCGCGAATGGTCGACGCCTGCGCGATGGCCGGCATCCTGCCGTTCTACGGGCCCTTCGGCGACATCAAGGACACCGTTGCGTGTGAGGACCAGTTCCGCAACGCCTACCTGCTCGGATGCGTGGGCGCCTGGTCGCTGCACCCGGTGCAGATCGACATCGCGAAGAAGGTGTTCTCGCCCGAACCCGCCGAGGTCTCGCACGCCCAGGAGGTGATCGAGGCCATGGGCGACGGCACCGGCGCCGTGATGCTGCACGGCAAGATGGAGGACGACGCGTCGGTGAAGCAGTGCCACGTGGTGGTGAACCTCGCTCGCGCACTCGCCGAGCGTGACCCCGATCTCGCAGAGCTCTACGGCTTCTGACCCGCACCCGCCCCCTCGAACCCACCACCTAACCAGCGAACTGTCCGCTGTGGCACTCGCCAGTGTGGTCCCGCACCGGACAGTTCGCCGGGGTGGGGGCAACGATTCGATCGCGAGACCAGGAGTGAGAACATGACCGAGACGTACCGACCGAGGCGCAGCGTGCTCTACATGCCCGGAGCCAACGACAAGGCTCTCGAGAAGGCCAAGGGCCTGGCGTGCGATGCGATCATCTTCGACACCGAGGACTCGGTGGCACCCGACATGAAACAGACCGCTCGCGAGAAGGTCGCTGTGGCCGCAGGCTCCGGTGAGTACGGCGACCGGGAGCTCACGATCCGGGTGAACAGCGCGGAGACCGAGTGGCACGAGGACGACCTGCGCTCGGCCGCGCAGGCCGGTCCGCATGGCATCGTCGTGCCCAAGGTGGGCTCGGCTGCCGATGTCGCTGCGGTGGAGCGGATCATCGAATCCGCGGGAGTGCCCGACCACACGCGCATCTGGGCGATGCTCGAGACCCCCGCTGCGATCGAGAACGCGGTCGAGGTCGCCACTGCATCCGAGCGCCTCGAGGTTCTCGTCATGGGCACCAACGACATGGCCAAGGAGCTGCACGCCGTTCTCGTCGCCGGTCGGGCGCCGTTGCTGTGGGGCCTCGCGAGGTGTGTCAACGCTGCACGATTCGCGGGCAAGGTGATTCTCGACGGCGTCTACAACGACGTGCGCGACCCCGAAGGCTTCGCCGCCGAGTGCCGACAGGGTGCGGAGATGGGCTTCGACGGCAAGACCATCATCCACCCCTCCCAGGTGGAACCGGCGAACGCCGCCTTCGCCCCCTCCGAGGAGGAGATCGAGTACTCGCGCCGTGTCATCGAGGCCTGGGACGCTGCGATCGCGCAGGGCAAGGGCGTGGTCACAGTGGACGGCAAGATGATCGAGAACCTCCACGTGCACAACGCCAGACGGGCTCTTGCGATGGCTGACGCGATCGCGGCGCTCGGCAGCTGACCGCAATGCGGATGGCGCGTGCTGCCGACGGCGCGTGCTGCCGACGGCGCGTGCTGCCGACGGCGCGCGGTGCCGACGGCGCGCGGTGCCGACGGCGCGCGGTGCCGACGGCGCGCGGTGGCGATGTGCTTCGCAGCCATCCGCTGCGGACCACCTCGGCGCCGGTAACCTCGGTCCCATGAGCGATCAGACTCCCCAAGGCAACCAGACCCCTCCGGGTTGGTACCCCGACGCATCCGGCGCGCAGCGGTACTGGGACGGCACCCAATGGACCGACCAGGTGAGCTCGACACCCGCAACGACCGGGGTGTCCGACGAGAAGACACTTGCGATGCTCGCCCAGCTGCTCGGCATATTCACGGGATTCCTCGGCCCGCTCGTGATCTATCTCGTGGCCAAGGACGACCAGCCGTTCGTCAAGCACCACGCAGCGGAGGCGCTCAACTTCCAGCTGACCGTGCTGATCGGATACATCGTGTCGGGGGTGCTGATGATCGTGCTGATCGGGTTCCTGACCTTCGCGGTCATCTGGGTCGGTGCCCTGGTGCTGTCGATCATGGCGACGATGGCCGCGAACCGCGGCGAGTGGTACCGGTACCCGGTCAACATCCGGATGGTGCCGGGCGCCCGGGGCTGAGCGTTCCGATCCCAGCCTGACCGGCTCTCGGGCCGGGTTGCTCAACCCTGCTCGGCGGCTGCCACGAGCTGGCGTGCGATCACCTTGAGGCACAGCACCTCGTCCGCTCCCTCGAAGATCGAGAGCACTCTTGCGTCGACGAAGTAGCGGCTCACGGCGTACTCCTCCGCATAGCCCATGCCTCCGTGGATCTGCATGGCCTCGCGGGTCACCCACTCGGCGGCCTTGCAGACATAGGCCTTGATCATCGAGGCCTCCAGGGTGCCCTCGCCACGCGCCATCATCCTGGCGACCTGATAGCTGAACTGCCGCGCCCCCGTGATGGTGACCGCCATGCGGGCGAGCTTCACCTTGGTGAGCTGGTACTGCTCGATCGACTGGCCGAACACGACCCGATCAGCGGCGTAGGTCCGAGCTGCTTCGAGCGCGGCCTGCATGACCCCGACCGCTCGCGCTGCGGTCTGCAGGCGGCCGTTCTCGAAGCCCGCCATCTGGTAGTAGAAGCCACGGCCCTTGCCGCCCTCGCCGCCGATGAGGTTCTCTTCTGGCACGAACCAGTTGTCGAACGCGATCTCATAGGAGTGCATGCCCCGGTAGCCGATCGTGTCGATCGGGCGGCCCTCCATCTTCCCGCCGCCGTTGTGGTTGTCCTGTGTGAGCTCGAACCCGTGGCCGTCGGCGCGGTCCTTGGGAACGATGAACATCGAGAGCCCCTTGTGGCCGGCCGAGCGGTCGGGGTCGGTCCGCGCGAGGAGCATCAGCACATCGGCACGGGCACCGAAGGTGCACCACGTCTTGACGCCGTTGATCAGGTAACCACCCTCGGTCCGGGTCGCGGTGACCTTGACCCCCGCCACATCGGATCCGTAGTCGGGCTCGGTGACCGCCACCGCGTTCATCACCTCTGCCGAGGCCAGCTTCGGCAGCCAGTGCTGCTTCTGTTCCTCGGTGCCGCCCGCCTCGAGCGCACGCGCGAGGATCTCGGGCCGGGTGATCAGCGAGCCGCCGGCGCCGAGGCTTCCCCGGCTCAGCTCCTCTGTTGCTACGACCATCGCGATGTAGTCCGACTCGCCACCGGACGCGAAGCCCCCGTAGTCCTCGCCGATCGAGAGCCCGAACGCGCCCATCTCGGCCAACCCGGTGATGATCTCCTCGGGGATGTCGTCGTTGTTGCGATGGATGTGCTCCGCGATCGGCATGAGCTTGTCCTCGGCGAAGCGCCCGAAGGTGTCCCTCACCATCTCGAAGTCGGCGTCGAGCCCCCGAGCGCCGTCCTGGTCGTGCAGCGAGGCGAGGAATCGCGGATCCCGGTAGGCGGAGGTGAAACCCCGGGCGTCGTCCAGAGCGCCCGCTGCCACACCCCAGTCGTCCTCGCGCCCGTAGAGCTTGGCCGCCAGGTCTGCGATCACGTCGGCTGCGAAAGCACAGGTAATGGCCGCCTCGAGCTCGCCGGCGCCGGCGTAGTCGAGCAGACCCCGAGCGGCTTCGAGCCCCGCAGCCGCATGGGCGGTGTCGTAGGCGAGAACCTGGTTGTCGTCCAGCCCGTCGGAGGCGAGCCTTGCGATGGCGGAGTCGACTACTCCCTGGGCGCATCTGATCGCGTCGCCGGCTGCTTCGAGGTCCGCGGGTGTTCGGGAGGGGCTGCTCATGGCGGCCCACGCTACCCAGTGGGTACTCGATTCCGGAAGGTGGCCACCCGAAGGGTCACCCGCCGGCGGGTCCGACTCCCTCGAAGTGCTCCAGTTGCCGCGCCAGTTCGGCTATGGGCACTGCTGGACCCCACAGGAAGCCTTGTGCGCTGTCGCAACCCAACGCGGCGAGTCGCTGCCGCGCAGCCGGGTCCTCGACTCCTTCGGCGACGACTGCGAGACCCAGGTTGTGCCCGAGCTCGATAACAGCCCGCACGATCGTGTCGTCGTGCAGCAGGCCGCCCACGAAGCTGCGATCGATCTTCACCTCGTCGATCGGCAGGTCGCGCAGGTATGACAGCGAGGAGTAGCCGGTGCCGAAGTCGTCCACGCTCAAGCGCACCCCCAGGGCCCTTATCGAATCGAGGGTCTCCCTGGAGCGGTCCGGGTCCTCCATGAGCTCGGTCTCGGTGATCTCGAAGCAGAGTCGACCCTCGCCCATGGGCAGGCCCGCCATCGCCGCGGGCAACCAGTCCGAGATCTCCGATCCGTAGATCAGGCGGGTGGAGAGGTTCACGCTCAAGCAGAGGTCATACGAGTCGAGGACCTCGCTCGTCTCGCGTATCGCCCGGCTCGTGACGAACTGGGTCAGCTCGCGGATGCAGCCCGAGACCTCTGCGAGCTCGATGAACTCGTCGGGGGGTAGGAGGCCGTACCGCGGATGGCGCCAGCGAACCAGTGCCTCGAGGCCGACCGGTCGGTCGTCGTCGAGTCTCACCCGGGTTTGATAGTGGATCTCCAGGACGCCGGCTGCGATCGCGTCCCGCAGGTCACCCATCAGCTCGAGTCGCCGCAGGTCGCGGTCGTCGTGCCGTGCCGAGTAGAGCGACCAGCCGCCGCCGCGCTCCTTTGCCCAGTACATGGCGGTGTCCGCCTTGCGCAACAGATCCTCGGCATCCACGGCGTGGGAAGGGGCGAGCGCCAGCCCGACCGATGCACCGATCTGGAACCGGAACTCGTCGATCTCGAAGCGCAGCCTGCACAACTCGAGTAGGCGTTCCGCCACCTCGATCGCGCCCGACTCGCCGGGGTCCTCGGTGACGAGCACCGCGAACTCGTCGCCACCCAACCTGGCGATCAGGTCACAGCCGCGCAGGTTCGTGGAGAGGCGCTGCGCGAACTCGCGCAGCAACCGGTCGCCGTAGTGGTGGCCGAGGGTGTCGTTGATCTCCTTGAACTGGTTGAGGTCGACCAGCAACAGCGCGACCGGGCCCGATGTGTCGTCGTCCAGCACCTCGCTGAGGCGCTCGCGGAAGTGTGCCCGGTTGGGCAGCCCGGTCAGCTCGTCGTGGAGCGCCTGGTGACGGAACGACTCGGCCAACCGTGCGCGCTTGGTCGTGTCCTCGATGGTGAGACCGACGTGCATCTCGGGCAGGGCCACCGCACGCAGCGTGAAGACCGCATCGGAGCCCGGCAGGTTCACGAAGGGTCGTTCCATGGCGGCCCCACCCGAAGCGACGTCGGCCAGGTCGCGCAGCCACTGTTCGCTGAGCTCGATCACCTCTGTGAGCCTGGCGCCCGGTTCGGCGGGCACGAGAGCCTCCGCCGCCGGGTTGGTGCTGGCCACCTCGATCGAGTGGGGATCCGCGGGGTCGACCAGACGCAGCACCACGAGCGCGACCGGGATGCCCTCGATGAAGTCCATGTAGCGTCGCAGGCCCGCCTCGGCGCGCCAGCGTTCGGTCTCGTCCACCACGAGCCCCCGACGCAGCCTCAGCGCACCGTCGGGGTCGAGAGAGACCTTGTGGCGTTCCTGGATCAGGCGGTAATCGCCGTCATCGTCCCTGATCCGGAACCGGGTCTCGGTGAGCTCGCCCCGTTGCTGAGCGTCGCGGCTCTCCTCCAGCCCGCAGACGTCGTCGGGGTGGACCCGCGAGAAGTAGAAACCCGGACGCGAGAACGTCTCGCC
>CAYVYG010000184.1:0-6885 GCA_964454385.1 uncultured Microthrixaceae bacterium | reverse complement strand
GATGGCTCCCCCGAGTGGTCACTACTACGCCCGTTGGGACGACACCGACGGTGTGTCGGTCATCTGGGAGGGCATGGACCTGATGGACCTCGGGCTGTATCTCCGCTCCGATGACACCGACGTCAACGGCGAGCCGATCGATCCGGGGGTCGTCGGGTTGTACAACATGGCGATGGCACCCGAGACGATCTGCGAGATCGTCTTCGACCCCGATTCGGCCCGGGTGCACGAGAGCGCCTCGTTCAAGGCGGATTGGACCTTCAACCTCCAGTTGTCCGCCATGGACTGGAGCGCCGAGGGGATCGCGTCACCCACGTTGCACCACGTCGACTACCAGGGATGTCGGCCCGGCAACGTCTCAGCACGTGCCGCGGAGATGTACCGGGGACGATTCGCCGAGGACCTCCTGGCAGAGGAGACCCCGGGAGCGCTCATCTCGTTCCGGCGCGGTGGCCTGGAACCCGTCGCCCGGTGGGACTACCCCGATACCGGTGACCTGATCTCCTCGCCGGCCTTCGCTCCGCGGGGGGTGGCCGGGGGGAGTTACACCGGTTCCGATCCCGGCGGCCATGACGGCTACGTCGTGCAGCCGGTGTGCAACGACGACGGGCTGCGCATCGAGTTGTTCGACGCAGCCCGTGTGGGCGACGGACCGGTCGCGATACTAATGGGAACCCACCGTGAGACGATCCCGATGATCCTGCACTCGGCGTGGTCACCGGTGATGTCGGGCCTCGCCGATGCCGAGAGGCTCCGCTTCTCCGAGGAGGTGACCGACGAGTCCCTCGCGGCGCTGCCCGAGGATCTGCGAAGGAGCGTCCGGGAGGTCGCGGCCGAGTGTGACGGGTCGTGGTGACCGGCTTCTGACCCCGGGCCCCCTGGAACGCGTCGCGCGGGACCGTGCACCTATCCTGTCGGCGCCACGTGTCCGCTGGGTGGTACGATCGCCCGCCGGCGTCGAGCCCCCCGGGGCTTCTCGTCGGTTCCCGTTCCCGATCAGGTCGTGCCCGACCGGTCAAGATCTCCACAGGAGTACCCCAATGCTCGCCTACGAATACCCGATACTCGGAGCCTTCTGGACCATACTGATGATCTTCATCTGGGTCGCCTGGATCTTCCTGGTGTTCCGGATCTTCATCGACATCTTCCGCAGCAAGGACATGGGTGGTTGGGGCAAGGGATTGTGGTCGATCTTCGTGATCCTGTTGCCCTTCCTCGGTGTGCTGTTGTACCTGATCGTTCGGGGTGGCTCGATGGCAGAGCGTGACGTCGAGGAGGCCCAGAAGAGCGAAGAGGCGTTCCGGGCTTATGTCCAGCAGGCGGCCGGCGGTGCCGGTGGTGCGAGCGCAGCCGACGAGCTCGCGAAGTTGGCCCAGCTCCACAAGGACGGAGTGATCAGCGACGCTGAGTTCGAGTCGCAGAAGGCGAAGTTGCTCGCCTGAGCCGACAGGCTCAACAGATCGGGTGAGCGGGTCAGCTGCTCAGATCGGCTGAGTGTCGGGACCACCCGGTCGGGACCACCTAGTCGGGACCGCCTAGATGCCCGAGGAGTCGGCTGCCAGGCCGAGGTCGTGGCGAAGGGCGTCGAGTATCCGGCGGGTCCTTGGGACCTGCCAGCGGTCACCCGGCCGGTTCATCACGTAGCCGAACGCGACCCGGGTCCCCGGATCGGCGAACCCGAGGGACCCGCCGTTTCCGAAGTGGCCGAACGACGCCTCGGTGATGCCTATCGGGCGCCCAGGTTGGTGGAGCATCATGCCGAGCCCGAAGTGCGATTCGCGGTCGAGGACCAGGTCGTGTCCCCGGCTGTGGGTTGTGGTCATCTCCCGGAGCAGGCCGGACGGCAACAACGGTCCTCCGGAGCCGGTCGGGTTCCGCCCGGTGGCCGGGTCGAGCAGTGCCGCGAACAGCTTCGCCACGCCCCGGGCGCTCGCGTGCAGGTTCGTGGAGGGGACCTCAGCCAACCGCCAGACAGGCGTGTTGACAGTTCCGATGCCGGACAGCCCCTGGGGGTTGAAGTAGGCGGCCCGGCGCATCCGCTGCAGGTGCCCGGTCCCCGCGTGCGGCATCAGCTCATCCGGGACGTGTTGGATGAAGTCGACCTCCGCGACCCGGTGGTGCTCCGAGGGTGGCAGGCCGATCCACAGGTCGGCCCCGAACGGTCCGGCGACCTCCGCGCGCAGTGTGTCTCCGACCGAGCGTCCGGTGACGCGCCGCAGCGGCTCGCCGATCAGGTGACCGAGGGTGTTGACGTGGTAGCCGTGAGCGGCACCCGGTGTCCACCAGGGCCGGGCACGGGCCAGCGCGGAAGCGATCGCCCCGAAGTCGAACACCTCGTCGGGATCGACCGGGTGGTCGATCCCCGGCACCCCGGCGCGGTGCGCCATCGCCTCGCGCAGGGTGGTCGCCTGCTTGCCGTGGGCCGCGTACTCGGGCCACACCGCGGACAGCGGCGCATCGAGGTCGAGCCCGCCCCTGGCCACGACCGTGAGCACCGCTACCGAGGTCGCCGCCTTTCCGATCGAGTAAGCGTTCACGAGCGTGTCGGGCCGCCACGCTCGGGTGCGCCGGAGGTCGGCGAATCCGCCCCAGAGATCGACCACCACCCGGCCGTCGATGATCACGCACAGTGCCGCGCCCAGGTCGCCCGGATCGCTCGCTCCAGCAACCGATGCATCCGCCTGATTCTGCGGGGTGTCGAGCTCGAAGTTCTCCCGGAAGGCCTCGCGCACCGTTGCGAACCTGGTGTCGGTCCGGCTGTGGACATCGATCGGGTGGCTCATGGCCCGGAACCGACTCGTGGTGGCTCCACGGCGCTTCGGACCTGTCGCACCGCGCCGCCGGTCACCTCGAGCACACGATCACACATCGACAGCATCCGCTCACTGTGGGCGGCGATCACGACGGTCACCCGACCGCGGAGCCCGTCGACGGTTGCACGCACTGCGTCCTGTGAGTGCTCGTCCAGTGCGCTGGTCGGTTCGTCCAGCACGAGAAGCGCTGGATCAGCGACCAGCGCCCGCGCGATGCAGATCCTCTGACGTTGTCCACCTGAGAGCCGCGATCCACGCTCTCCCACCTGGTAGTCCAGTCCACCGGGTAGCTCGAGCACCTCGTCGATGACGTTCGCAGCTCGAAGAGCGGACACGACGGCACTTCGATGCACATCACGGAAGAACCTGACGTTCTCCTCGACCGAGGCGTTGAGCAGAACGCCTTCTTGTGGAACGAGAGCGACCTGTTGCCGCCAGTCCGACACCGATACCTCCTCCAAAGGGAGGTCGTCGATGAGGATCCGTCCCGAGGTCGGCCGGAGCAGCCCCAGGATCAGATCGATGATGGTCGACTTGCCCGCACCGGATCTTCCCGAGAGGCCGAGGACCTCACCGACGCGGATGGAGAAGGTCGCATCGCTCAGCACCGGAGCACGGCCCCCATAGGCGAACCCGACACGGTCGAACAGCAGTGAGGCAACACGGGGCACCGGTAGGCTTCCGCTCGGTTCGCGGTCGGCCGACATGCGCTGGATCTCGTGGTCCAGTCTCGCTTGGAACTGGCTGGCCACTTGGAGGGCCTGCACGGCTCCGTGGAGCTGGCTTCCGTATTGCGAGGCGCGGTACAACAGGAGCACGGTCGCGAGGTAGGCCCCAGCGTCGACGGCGTCGCTCAGCACGACGGCGCCCAGCCCGACGAGGATGACGAGGATGAGCATGCTCCGGGTGACCGCCGGACCGACCCGCTGTGCGATCAGCATCTGCCGTAGTGCATCACGAAGAGGCGTGATGGACTCGCCTACGCGTCGCACCGACCCCGAGGACACATCGAACCCCTTTATCTCCCTTGCCAGGTCCAGGGATTCGGTGAGCCGATCGGCCATCGGCGGAGTTGCCGCAGCGAGCGCGTTGGCGGATCGGCGCACCCAGCGTCCCAGTGGGATCAATGCGAGACCCAGCACCAACAGGACACCCGTCATCGCCAGGGCGGCCCATCCGCCCGTGAGCAACGCTCCGAGCTGCAAGGCGAGTATGCCTGCCGCCGAGACGAGCCCAGTCGTGAAAGCGGCAGCGCCTGCTCTGCTCTGATTGAGGTGGGTTGCCAACAGGTCGACGACCTCGCCCCGGCGGGCGCGGGACTGTGACTCCCATGTCGACTCCGCGAACGCCTCGACCAGTCGGAAGCGCTGCGCTGCGTCGTAGTCCGACACGAGACGTGCCTGACCGCGGGCGACCATCAACTCCACGGACATCCAGACCAGGAGCGTGACGGAGCCAAGAACAAGCAGTTGTGCCACCGAGACGCCTCGGAGAAGACCCGATGCGGTGCCTGTCTCCGATGCCGGTTGTGCCGCCGCCTGGGCGAGGGCTGCGATCACGATGATGATCACTGCTTCGGCGGCTGCGCCGACACAAGCCAGTCCCGAGATGCCCATGAGCCTTCGGTGCCACACAGCGAAGTGCCTCCAACTGGCGGCCAGGGCTGGACGCAGCGGAGGTGGTGCCTCTCGGGGTGGGGTCGTCACGGGCTCTCGGTGCCCTGTTCGAGGTCCACGAGTGGCACGTGTCCCGATGTGGACGCGACGCTTCGGAAGAACGCGTCGCGGTCATGGTCGGTTCCGGAGGCGTACAGCGGTGATCCGGGGTCGCCAGGGTCCCGGTTGATCCGGTTCCCGTCAGACCTACCGAGCTCCGAAGCGGCTCTGATCGTCTTGCCCAGCAGCGCGGAGAGCGACTCCCTGGTGTCGCGCCGCGTCGCCCGTGCGACCAGCCGTCCGGGCGAGCGACTTTGGCTCGTGCCCAGAACCGGGACCGCACGGTCGGCCCACCTGCTGAGTCTGCAGTAGCCACGGCCGACGCCGAGGTGTGTGGCAGCGGATCTCGGCACCTCGAGGCCGAGCAGGTGTGACGTGCGTGTCAACACCAGGGCGAGCGGCTGGGTGAGGTTCCACTGCTCGGTGAGTGCGATGACCTGACCCCAGTCGAGCTCCGGTGCGGTTGCGCACTGCTCCACGTCCTTGAGCCAGATGAGACGATCCGCTCCGGAGTGACATGCATGGAGTGCCACGTGGATGAGCATCGCAGCTGGTGCGAGCGTCGGGATCTCTGATCCACCGAGAGGCACGCGATGCATGTGTTCGGTCAGGGCGTCGCCGTCGATGCTGAACACGTGTCGCATCGACGCGCTGTTGATCACATGCCAGTGGAGGTCGACGACGGTCCCCATCGGTGCCAGCAGATGGACCTCTCCCGGTAGCCGGGCAAGCATCATGTCCCAGTTGCGGTCCAACAGCACGCTGCCATCGCCTTCGAGCACACGCACAGCGTGGCCGAGGTGTGCAGGTGGGACCAGGACGTCGAGGTCGTTGTAGGCGCGCCGTCCACGATGGCGGTAGACCCACTTGTCGAGCACCGGTCCCTTCAACACCAGGAACGGCACTCCCGCATCGTCGAGCGCACCAGCGATGCGACCGAGGTCCGCCTGCACCTGCTGGCTGAGCATCGCTGCCCGTAGCGCCTCGTCCCGCACGGCGGACTCGACCGTTTCCGGCAGCACTCCGGTTCCGGCAACCGATTCGTTGACGAAGGCAGCTACACCGTGGTGTGCCGCAGCGGGTGGGACCATTGATGCTTCGTCGCAGAGCGCGGGCCATGAACCAGGAGCCCGGCCGTCCTGCACGCATCCCACCAGGAAGCGTTGGAGCCGTCGTCGTTTGTCGAGCAAGGATCTCCCCCAGTCGGCTGCCTCGCTCACCGCCAAGCGAGGTCTACATGGTGACCTCACGCTAGGCGGTGAACAAGCTGATATGTGGTGTCATGAAAGTTCAGCTGGACAGACGGCGGGGCGGGCTGCTAACAATCTATTTCCCACAGCACTTCGAGTAACGACACTCGGGAGGAAGATATGGAAAACCGACCGTACACCAAGCCCAACCTTCGGCGACTCGGCCTCTTGCGGCGTCTGACGCGTTTCAGCTTCTGACGAGGTTCCTTCAGCTCTAGGTAGTACGGGCCGGCTCTCAGCCGTCCCGGGCTGGGCGGCGCAATCCGAGCAGCTTCCTGACATCCGGCGGGTCAACGACGAGGGAGCAGTCAGTGGCGATCGCATCAGGGACCTGTCCCCGACAGGCTCAACGCATCCTTGCCCAGGAGACCGACGGTGAGCTGGTGCTCCTGCACCTCGATGAGGGGACCTACTTCGCACTCAACGAGGTCGGTGCGCGCATCTGGGAGCTGTGTGACGGTTCGACGACCGTCGCCGCGATCACAGATGCGCTCGACGAGGTCTACGAAGCGCCGCGCGAGCTGATCGAGGAGGACGTGCGTGCGCTTCTCACAGACCTTGCGGCTGACCAGCTCATCACCGTCTGAGGGTTCCGGCCTGCCGGTTGGTCGGTTGCACAACGACGACGTCGGGTCTCGTTCGTCGATCGGAACCGCGATGACTGCCCTCGCACCACGCGAACCTTCGCGCCTGCGCAAGCTGGTCAAGGCTGCGAGGGTGGTGGTGGTGGGTGCCTCGGTTCCGGCTCTGATGAGGCTCCCGCTCGCGCGCCTTGCCCGTGTCCTGGAGCCTGTGGGTGAGGTCACACCCGCAGATGATCCACCGGCGGCGATCGAACAGACCCTGAACCTCGTGGACGCTGCGCTCGTGCGGGCGCGTCCACTGGCACGGGAGGGTTGTCTGACCCGCAGCGTCACGCGCTACTGGTTCCTGCGACGCGCGGGTGTCGATGTCGCTCTCGTGTTCGGCACCGGGAGCATCGACGGAGAGATCCAGGCGCACTGCTGGCTGTCCTATGCAGACGAGCCACTGCGTGAGCCCGAGGAAGCGACTGCGTTCGTGGAGCTGGTGCGGATCGTGCGTCCCGTGGAGGCGCTGGCCGCCTGC
>CAYVYG010000183.1:0-6892 GCA_964454385.1 uncultured Microthrixaceae bacterium | reverse complement strand
CCTTCTGTACGGATGGTCCTTCCCACACCGGAGGTGTGGTCATGACCATGCCTTTTTATGTGGCACCCGAGCAGATGATGAAGGACCGGGCGGACTACGCCCGCAAGGGGATCGCCCGCGGGCGTGCCCTGGTTGCATCGATCTGTTCCGAGGGGATCGTGCTGTGCGCCGAGAACCCGTCGCGCATGCTGCGCAAGATCTCGGAGATCTACGACCGGATCGGCTTCGCGGGGGTCGGCAAGTACAACGAGTTCGACCAGCTGCGCATCGCCGGCATCCGCCATGCCGACCTGAAGGGGTACGCGTTCTCCCGCGAGGACGTCGATGCCCGCAGCCTCGCCAACCAGTACGCCCAGATGCTCGGCAACGTGTTCACCCACGAGATGAAGCCGATGGAGGTGGAGATACTCGTCACCGAAGTCGGCGACGGCCCCGAGGGCGATCAGCTCTTCCACATCCTCTACGACGGCACCCTCGTCGACGAGGACCGCTTCTGCGTACTCGGTGGCGACTCCGAGGCCGTGAACGCGCGCCTGGAGGAGACCTGGACGGCCGATGCCGGTCGCGACGAGATCGTGGCTCTTTGTGTATCCGCACTCGCAGGAGAGGACCGGACCCTCGGCCCGGCCGACCTCGAGGTGGCCGTGCTCGACCGGAACGCAACGAGGCGGAAGTTCGTCCGCTTGGAGGACGACGCGGTCGCCCGGGCCATCGGCAGCGACAACGGGTCCTGATCCTCCCGACGAGTGCTGGTCGGGCTCCCGTTTCGTCCACGGACGAAACGGGAGCAACAAAGAAGGGCGACCTCGCCGATGGTGGGCATCCGGTCAACATGGACGTCGTGGCCATCAGCGACGCCGTCATGGACCTACAAGCGATCCCCGTCTACGACGACTCAGGCGAGGTAGTGGGCCACTTCGGAGCCGGGTTCATCGAGACCGACCAACTTCGCCAGCGGCGAGAGCAAGCCAGAGCGCTCATCGAGGAACCGACCGGCCAACCCTACGCGGGCTGAGGCCGTCGACGCTGCTGACTTCTTGCCCAACGCTGCAGGTCCGGCGCCGCTTGCCGTCCCTCTGGTGGCCGGCGCCGATAGGTTGATGTCGTGCAGCGCAGGATCTACGGACTCGAGAACGAGTACGGCGTCACCTGCACCCTGCGCGGCCAGCGGCGTCTCAGCCCCGACGAGGTTGCCCGCTACCTGTTCCGCCGGGTCGTATCGTGGGGACGCTCCTCCAACGTGTTCCTCGCCAACGGGGCGCGTCTCTACCTGGATGTGGGCTCGCATCCCGAGTACGCAACCCCCGAGTGCGACTCCCTCGCGGATCTGGTCGCACACGACAAGGCGGGAGAGTGGATCCTCGGCCAGCTGCTCGAATCGGCCGAGGGACGCCTCGCGGACGAGGGCATCCGCGGCGACATCTACTTGTTCCGCAACAACACCGACTCCGCGGGCAACAGCTACGGCTGCCACGAGAACTACCTCACGGCGCGCACCGACGAGCTCGTGCGCTACTCCGAGGTCCTCATCCCGTTCCTCGTCACCCGCCAGATCTACGCCGGTGCCGGCAAGGTGCTCCACACCGCGCGGGGAGCCCAGTACGCGATCTCCCAGCGTGCCGAGCACATCTGGGAGGGGGTGTCCTCTGCGACCACCCGGTCACGGCCGATCATCAACACCCGTGACGAACCCCACGCCGATTCCGAGCTGTACCGGCGCCTCCATGTGATCGTCGGTGATTCCAACATGAGCGAGTACGCGACGTTCCTCAAAGTCGGCACCGCGTCGCTGGTGCTGCGGATGCTCGAGGACCCCGGTGTGGTGCTGCGGGACCTCACCCTCGAGAACCCGATCCGGGCGATCCGGGAGATCTCCCATGACCTGGATCTCGACCGTCCCGTCAAGCTCGCGAACGGTCGTGAGCTCACCGCCTGGGAGATCCAGTCGGAGTACCTCGAGCGCGCCACGCGCTACGCCCAGACCCACGAGATGATGCCCGAGGAGAAACAGGCTCTGACCATGTGGGAACACGTGATGTCGGGCCTCGAGACCGATCCGATGTCCCTCACGAGTGAGGTCGACTGGGTCACCAAGCGCTCCCTGGTCGACGCTTTCATGGCTCGTCACGACCTGGATCTGGGGGATCCGAGGGTGGCCCTTCTCGATCTGCAGTACCACGACATCAGGCGGTCAAGATCGGTGTTCTACAAGCTCCAGGACGCCGGGCGGGTCGAACGGCTCGTCACCGATGCCGACATCTCCGACGCCATGGAGAACCCACCCGAGACGACCCGTGCCCGTCTGCGGGGCGAGTTCATCCGCAACGCCAAGCGTCGCAAGCGCGACTACACCGTCGACTGGGTGCACCTGAAGCTCAACGACCAGGCCCAGCGCACCGTGTTGTGCAAGGACCCCTTCCGTGCCCACGACGAACGTGTGCAGCGTCTGATCGACAGCCTCTGAGGGACACGGGCGACGATCGTGCCACGCTTCGAAACAGCGCGCGTGACCGGGGTGATCTCCCAGCGACGCGGTCTTCAGCGCCTCGCGGTCGAGATGCCCGACAACACAACGGCACGCGCCTACGCGCTGACCGACCTGGTAGGCGACTGCGGGATCGGTGACAGCGTGGTCTGCAACACCACCGCGGTCGACCTCGGCCTCGGCACCGGCGGATGGCACGTGGTGCACTGGAACAACACACGCTCGAGTCTCGAACTGCCCGGTCCGGACCACATCATGAAGCTGCGCTACACGAGCCTTCAGGCCGACGTGGGCACCAGCGAGCTGTTGCACCCCGAAGCCGCGGACGCACCGCTGGGGGACGCTCCGGTGGTGGTCTGCACCGTCCACAGCCAGATGGCACTGGTCGCGCTGGGGTTCTCCCACGCTTCGCCCGGGAGTCGCCTCGCATATGTGATGACCGACGGCGCGGCTCTGCCGATCGCGCTGTCGGACCTCGTCGCATCGCTGGTCGATCTCGGCCTGCTCACCGGTACGGTCACCGCGGGTCACGCTTTCGGTGGGGATCTCGAGGCGGTCAGCGCGGCGTCCGCGTTCGGTCTGGCCCGCCACGTGCTGGGCGCGGACGCGCTGGTCGTGTGCATGGGCCCCGGCGTGGTCGGCACGGGCACCGCCATGGGCACGACCGCCACCGAGGCGGCATCACTGCTCGACCTCGCAGAGGCCCGCGGCGGGCGCCCGGTGATCTGCGTGCGGGTCTCCGAGGGCGATCGACGCCCGAGGCACCGCGGCATCTCCCACCATGTCGGGACCGTTCTCGAACTGACGCACTGCACGCCTGCGGTAGCGGCGGTGCCGAGGTCGGTTGGGGGGCTCGACGGTGTCGTTCCGATGGACGTAGGCGAGGTCCCCGATCCGCGGGAGCTGATGGACCGACACGGCCTGGATGTCACCACGATGGGACGCCACCACGACGAGGACGCGGTCTTCTTCAGCGCCTCGATCGCCGCCGGGCTCCTGGCCGCCCGGATGCTGGGCGAGCCATCGGCTCGGGGACCCGCGGCATCGTCGGGGTAGGGTCGAACCGGTGGACAAGTTCACGCGTCAGCTGAACCTGATAGCGCTGCTGGAACAGGCGGGCTCCCCGCTCACCTTCGCCGAGATCCGTTCGCGGCTGCGCGACGAGGCGTACCCCCAACGCGACCCGGAATCGGCTCGGCGGGCGTTCGAGCGCGACAAGGCCGACCTGTTGGCGATGGGTGTGCCGCTCGAATCGGTGGCGACACCCGAGGACCCATCGATCACCGCCTACCGCATCGGTTCGAAGCGATCGAGCGGCGGTCACGCCGCCCGCTTGGGGGACCCCGGTTTCAGTCCCAGCGAACTCGCGGCGCTGCGCTTCGCGGCCACCGCGGTTGCGCTGCGCAGCGGATCGGTCCACGACGTCGGCGACGCCACCGACGGGTTGCGAAAGTACGGGGGCCTCGACACACCCGGCGCGCAGCGCACGGTCGCGGATCTGCGCCTCGACGACAACGTCGGTGAGCTCTTCGCTGCGATCCTCGATTCGGCCGCTGTCGGGTTCACCTATTCGGGACGTACGAGACGGGTGGTCCCCGTGCAGCTCGCCAACCGCTCCGGCCACTGGTACCTCCGCTCCGAGGACCTCGATGCGGGCTGCTCACGCACCTACCGCCTGGACCGCTTCGAGAGCCCGGTGCTGAGGCTGCCGCCCGACGATGCAGACCAGAGCGACGACGAGTTGGACCCCGATGTGGCCACGACCCGCTCGCGGAGGACTCAGGGAGCGCTGCGGATCCGACCCTGGGAGTTCGGATCCGCGGAACCGGTGCGCGCCCTGGTCGCCCTCGACGCAGCCGCTGCGGCGGTGGCCACAGCCGGTGACCCCGACCTCGAGATCCTCGAGAGCTCGGCGGAGGGCTCCACCATCGCGCTCGCGGTCAGCAACCCCGAGGGCCTCTGGCCATGGCTGCTCGCGTTCCTGGACCGGGCTGAGCTGCTCGAGCCGGCGGATCTCCGCGAGGAGTACCGGCGGCACCTGCTGTCGATCGTGAGCACGTCGTGAGCCATCCACGCCGCAGGCCCAGCGAGGGTGAACGCGTGGAGGTCATGCTGAGCGTCCTGCCCTGGTTGGCCGCCAAGGGTGGAGCGCCCCTGGCGGAGGTGGCACGCAGTTTCGGTGTCGATGCCGAGGTGCTGCGCGAGGACCTGATGAGGGTCTTCTACGACGTGGAGCCGCAGGTGGGCGCGGATTCGATGGTCGAGGTGGACATCGACGCCGATGACGACGACTTCGTGACCGTGCGTCTGCCGGGGTCCTTCGAGGAGCCGTTGCAGCTGAGCCACAGCGAGGCCCTGGCGCTGCTGGCCGCCGGTAGCGCGCTCGAGGCCGATCCCGGCAGCGAGGTCGCGTTGGTGCCGGCGCTCGACAAGCTCCGTGCGGTGCTGGGCCCGGGTGCCACCAACGCGCTCGAGGTCGACCTGGGGGGCGGCGATCCCGAGGTGCGCCGCCTGTTGAGCGCCGCGATCGAAACCCCCGAGGTCGTGGAGCTGCACTACTTCTCCTGGGGCTCCGACGAGGTGCGCAGGCGGTCGGTCGACCCCTGGGCGCTGCAGAGCATCCACGGACAGTGGTACCTGACTGGATGGTGTCACGAGCGCGAAGCGATGCGCCACTTCCGTCTTGATCGGGTGCTCGCGGCCTCCCTGACCGGCGAGGAGCCGACCCATCGGACGCCCGAGGACCTCGAGCGCCCGCCCTCACCCGAAACGGCGGCCGACGCCGCGTTCGCAGGTGCGGCGCGCACCGTGAGCATCGTCGTGGCGACCTCGGACGCTTGGGTGATCGATTCGTTCCCACTGGTCTCCTTCGAGGATCGCGGCGACGAGGTCGAGGTGACCCTGGTGGTGACGCACGACACCTGGCTCGATCGCCTCCTGTTGACGCTCCCCGTCGGAGCGAGCGCCACCGATGCGGACGGCACCGACTTGATGCCACGTCGCGTCGAGGCCGCTCGCAGGATCCTCGAGCGGTACGGGTAGCGTGCGAGGATGACCGACGACGCCGCAGGCGGACCCGAAGAAGCCGCCCCTCGATCGGACCAGCCGAGGGTCGTGCGCCGACCCAACGAGACCGCGAACCGCTCGGACGTCCGAACCGCCGGGGAACCACTCGAGGATGACACCGCGCCTTCCCCGCTGCGCAACGCGCTCGAGTGGGTGGCTGTGATCGTCGGCGCCGTCCTGGTCGCGCTGCTGGTGCGCAACTTCGTGGTCCAGTCGTTCCAGATCCCGAGCGGATCGATGCACCCGACGCTGCTGGAGGGCGACCGGGTGCTGGTCAACCGGCTGAGCTACCGGCTCCACGACATCAACCGGGGCGACGTGATCGTCTTCGAGCGTCCCGACACCGCGCCGGCATCGCCCGAGGAACCCGACGACCTGATCAAGCGGGTGATCGCGCTGCCCGGCGAGACCATCGAGGCCCGCGAGGGCCGGGTCTACATCGACGGCGAGTCACTCGAGGAGCCCTACCTCGACCCCGGGACCCTGACGACCAACCTGGACGAACCCGTCGTGGTGCCAGATGGAGAGGTGTTCGTCATGGGCGACAACCGGGGCAACTCCTCGGACAGCCGTTTCATAGGAACCATCCCGGAGGACTCGGTGATCGGTAGGGCCTTCGCCATCATCTGGCCCCCTTCACGGTTCTCGGGGCTCTGAGGGTATCTCAGAGCCCGCAGCCCTCCCGTAGGACCTCGACCGACGGCCCACAGGCGATGTCGGCGCCGGCCAGTGCTGCCGCGCGGACCAGACGGACGTGGCGGGCCCCCTCGACGCCCACGATCCGCCCGAACCGGTCGAACAACGCCACGAGGCCTGCGCTGATCGTCTCGCAGGGGACCATCACCCCTTCGATGCCGCGGTGGCGGATATCCGCCGCGTGACGCTCGGGGCCGCCCTGTGCGCGTTGGGGGTCACAACGGTGCAACAGGCGTGTCGCCGGTGAGTCGGCACGCAGAGCCTGGAGCACCTCCGGGTCCCCCGAGGTGATCCACAGCCGTTCCAGCAGGCCGGCCCGACGGGCTTCCGCCACCGTTTCCAGCGCCAGGCCGGGGTCCTCGGAGTCGACCGCCAGTGCAGTGTGGCTCCCGAGGCTCTCGACGAGGTCGGCCATCGTGTGGAGCCGTCGCTCGGCCCCGCGCCGCAGACGGCCCATGAGACCACCCCGATCGCCGGTTGCGTGGAACAGGGGCCCCTTTCCCCCGGGCGCGCCGCCGGCCGACTCCACGGCCACCCTGAGGCAGCTGATCGCCGGATCGATCGACCGTTGTCCGCCTCCCTCGCTACGGGACGCGTCCGGTCCGGGGGAGTGGCCGAACGCAGCCGGTTGCAGCCACAGAGCGG
>CAYVYG010000182.1:0-6912 GCA_964454385.1 uncultured Microthrixaceae bacterium | reverse complement strand
GGCCACCCAGGGCATCCGCTCGCACGACTCGAAGCTAGGCACACGTGCCCGGGCATACAGCGGGCCGCGCGACCCATGGTCTTCTGGGAGCATGGTCTTCTTGCAACATGGGCCGGTAATCGACTACTCCGATCGGACACACGGTCAGCAGCATTCACATGCAACCGAACCCGACAACCGAGCTACGACAACTGCTGCGTCTCCATGAACGAGATCCGCGTCACTGACCCACGCTCCTAGAAGAGGCTCGCCGAGAGCTTGCGCCTCCACGAAGCACGCGACTCGTCGTCCCCGAGGACCTCCAACAGATCCACGAAGTGCGCTCTCGCGTCGTCGTCGGATCGCACCCGTTCCAACAACTGGGCGAGCTCGGCCTCCACCGCGGCATCACCGCCCTCGGGGGTTCCACCCGCCCTCGCCAGGGCTGCCAGATGTCGGGTCTCCGCGGATTCGGGGATGCGCTCCAGCAGTCGAACGGCTTCGTCGGCATCACCTTCGTCGGCACGCTCAACCAGCAGTTGGGCGAGCGCCATCACCGCGTCCGGGTCGTCGGCTATGAGCTCCAGGGCGCTCCGCAGTGATGCCTCATCGCCCTGGGCGACGAGCTGGGCGACCTGTTTCTGTTCCGGGGACCGAACGAGGCGCTGCACGAAGGCCCGGACGGTGGGCTCCGGTTGTGCTCCGAGGAAGCTGTCGACGACCTTGCCGTCCACCAGCGCGTGCACCGCCGGGATCGACTGGGCGCGGAACGCCTGGGCGACCTGCGGGTTCGCCTCGATGTCGACCTTGGCCAACTCGACCGCGCCGTTGGTCTCGAGGATCACCTTCTCGATGACAGGTCCGAGGATCCTGCAGGGTTGACACCAGTCGGCCCAGAGGTCCACCACCACCGGAACGGTGGCGGACCGTTCGACGACCTGGGTCTGGAATGTCGCGTCAGTCACGTCTGCCATGGCCCAATCGTAGGTTGTACAACCGGACCGGACGGTGCCGGACGGCGTCGGACGGTGCCGGACGGCGTCGGACAGCGCCGGACGGCGTCGGAGAGTGGCGCGGGCCCGAACCTGCGGTGGGCATCGGTGATCGGATGTAGCGTGGTCGATCCGGGCACCCTGGCACCGAGGGCTCCGGCGAGACCAGCGATCACGAACAGGCCCATGACCACACCACCTCGAGACAACGACACCAGCGGGTCTGAGGACCGGGACGAGCCAGGATCCTTCCCGACGGCGCCCGCGGGGATCGACCCGGTGGGCGTGACAGCCTGGTTCACCGAGAACCTCCCCGAGGCTCGACCGCCCCTGGAGTTCTCCCTGATCGCTGGCGGGCACTCGAACCTGACCTTCTCGGTCACCGACTCGAGCGGCGGGCGGTGGGTCCTTCGCCGACCGCCTCTGGGTCAGGTCCTCGCATCCGCGCACGACATGGGGCGCGAGCACCGGATCATCTCGGCTCTGGGCGACACCGAGGTCCCGGTACCACGTGCCCGCGGGCTGTGCACCGACGACTCGGTCAACGGCGCTCCGTTCTACGTGATGGACTTCGTCGAGGGAACCATCGTTCGGTCATCCGCCGATGCGGATTCACTCGGCGCCGACCGACGCCGTCGGGCCGGGGAGTCGCTGGTGGACGTCATGGCGGCGATCCACGCCGTCGACGTCGATGCTGTGGGTCTGGGCGACCTGGGCAAGCGCAGCGACTACATCGCCCGCCAGCTGCACCGCTGGGGCGGCCAGTTCGAGAAGTCGGACTCACAGGTCGAAGGTGGCCTCGGCCTGCCGGGAGTGGCCCGGGTCGGCGAGTTGCTGGGACAACGGATCCCACCACAGCACGCCACAGCGATCGTCCATGGTGACTACCGACTCGACAACTGCATGCTCGCCGATGACGGGACCATCGCGGCGGTGCTGGACTGGGAGATATGCACCCTGGGCGACCCGTTGGCGGATCTGGGGCTGTTGTGTGTCTACTGGACCGATCCGGGTGACGAGGCGGTGCTTCCCCAGGCGTCACCGACAGCCCTGGAGGGATTCCCCACCAAGGCGGAGATCATCGAGCGCTACGCCTCTCGGTCGGGTCGCGACGTGTCCCAGCTCGAGTACTACGTGGCGTTCGGGTTCTGGAAGCTGACGTGCATCATCGCCGGTGTCTACGCTCGGTACGCGGGCGGTGCCATGGGTGAGGTCCCGCAGGACCAGGTCCGCGGCTTCCGGTACATGCTCGACACCCTCGCCGCCCAGACCGAGAGCTCCGCGGAGAACCTGCGATGAGCGAGCTGCTCGAACACCACGAGCACCCCGAGTTGACCGACCCGGTGCTTGTGATCGCGCTCGAGGGCTGGATCGACGCCGGCGGATCTGCCACAGGGGCGATGACCGCCCTGTTGGGCTCTGCGGACGCGACCCAGATCGCGACCTTCGACGCCGACCGTCTGTTGGACCACCGCGCACGCCGTCCGATCATGCACCTGGTCAACGGGATCATCACCGGGCTCGACTGGCCGGCGACCGAGGTCCACGCGGGTGTTGACAGCTCGGGCCACGACATGTTGATGATCTCCGGAGCCGAACCCGATTTCGAATGGCTCGGCTTCACCCGGTCGGTCATGGAGCTGATCGAGGACCACGAGGCGTCGATGCTCGTGTACCTGGGCGCCTATCCGGCTCCGGTGCCCCACACCCGGGCGGTGAACCTCTCGATCACGACCTCGTCGAACGAGGTCTCCGAACGACTCCGGGGCTACGTGCGCGGGTCCCTCGACGTACCGGCTGGCATCCACGCGGTGCTCGACGTGGAGGCCACCAGGCTGGGAGTGCCGGCGGTCGGGCTCTGGGCCCAGGTGCCGCACTACATCTCGTCGATGACCTACCCGGCCGCGAGCCTCGCCCTGTTGGAGGCACTCGACGACGCGGCGGGCCTCAGGATCGACGCGCGGAGCCTCGCCGCCGACGCGGCAGCCACCCGTGACCGTCTGGACGCGCTGGTGGCCGAGAACCCCGAGCACCAGGCGATGGTGCACCAACTCGAGACCGTGGTCGACGCGGCCGGGCCCCCCGAGGAGAACGTCGGCCCGATCAACATCGGTGAGATCCCCAGCGGCGACGAGCTCGCTGCGGAGTTCCAACGGTTCCTCGAGGAACGTCCCGACGACGGTTGAGCCGACGAGCGTCATCGGTCAGTCGATCGGTCCGGGATCAGGCGCGAAGGACCGCCAGATCGTCGCTCTCGTAGGAGGCCTTCGCAGCCGAGCGCTGCAACTTGCCCGAGGAGGTCTTGGGCACCGTGCCCGGTTCGACCAGCACGACCTCCTTGGGGGGGATGCCCTCTGACTGGGTGACCGTGTTGGTCACGTGCTTCCGGATCTCGTCGAGGTCACCGCCCTTGGACTCGGCGACCACGATGATGTTCTGTGCGCCGTGGCGCCCGTCGACCCCGAACGCGATGACGTTGCCGGTACGGATCCCGTCGAGCTCACCCACGGCCTTCTCGATGTCCTGCGGGTAGACGTTGCGCCCACCGACGATGATCACGTCCTTGGAACGCCCGCACACGACGAGCTCGCCACCGACCGAGTAGGAGAGATCACCGGTGCGGAGCCAACCACCGCTCAGGAGCTCCTCGGTGGCATCGGGGCGCTTGTAGTAGCCCGGTGTCACCGAGTCGCCTCGCAGCTGGAGCTCACCGACGCGTCGTTCGGGTAGCTCCTCGCCGGTCGACGGATCGACGATCCGCATCTCCATCCCCGGGATCGGGCTCCCCAGCATTGCCAGCTCCACCGCCCCTTCGGCATCCTGTTCGACCTCGACGGCACGCTGGTCGATCTCGAGCGCCCGCTTGTCGACCCAGTCGGTGCGAAGGCCGCTTCCAGGCTCGGGGAAGGTACCGGCGATGCACACCTCGGCCATCCCGAACGCCGGGAAGGCCGCGCCGGGGTCGAGGCCGAAACGCTCGCCGGCGTCGAAGAACCTGCGGAAGACCACCGGATCGACCGGCTCGGCGCCGTTGAGCAGCAACCGTACCTGTGAGAGCTCGAGGGGCTCCTCGCAGCGTCGCAGCGTCCGTGCGGCGAGTGCGTATGCGAAGTTGGGACCTGCGGTGGCGGTCCCGCCGAAGTCCGACAGCCATCGCATCCAGCGAAGAGGGCGTGCGAGGAAGTCCTGTGGCGCTCCCTGGACGAGGTCGGTCCCCTTGGTCATCGGGATGGTCAGCAGACCTATCAGACCCATGTCGTGGTAGAGCGGCAACCAGGACACGATCCGCTCGTTCTGGGTGACTCCCGCCGCCTTCCACGCACCGTCGAGGTTCTGGCAGATGTTGAAGTGCTTGAGCATCACGCCCTTGGGCTCCGAGGTCGAACCCGATGTGAACTGCAGGACCGCCATCGCGTCGGGATCGGAGCGCGGTCGCTGGTAGTCGTCGGATCCCGGTCCCCCCGGGCCGCAGAGCTCCTCCAACGACACGAAGGGAGGATCCCCCTCGACCGGTTCCACGAAGGCCAGCAACTCGGGGTCGACCAGAACCATCACCGAATCCGAGCGCCGCATGCGGTTGCGGGTCTGCTCGATGAACACCTCCAACGCGCCCATCCGCATCGGCAACGGCATGGTGACCAGGGTCGCACCCGTGAGCCACACCGCCTGGATGGCCGTGATGAGCTCCCGGGTCGTCGGGCCCAACAGGGCGACGTGGTCTCCGGGTGCAATTCCGCGCGCCTGCAGTCCGGCTGCCGCCGCCCTCGCCTCGAGGTGCAGATCGGACCACGACACCGTCTGGTGGTCATCACCCGAGACGAAGGTGATGGTGCGTCCGGAGTACTCAGCGGTGTTCTCTATTCGGTCGATCAGCGACAACACGATTTGTTCTGTTCCTCGTTCTGCTGCGGTCGTTGTTCTTCGGTCGTTCTGTTGCGGTCGTCGGTCGTCTGTGAGGCTCTGACGCCAGTGGTGTTGGAATCGCACGAGGCGGACCGAGGCTCCGGCGCTCGCGACGCGACGTTACTCCCGCGGCGGACCGACGCCCGGGAAGCGGGAATCAGGTGACGAAGTTCACAAGCTTCGGGGGCCGGACGATCGTCTTGGTGGGTTCGCCGTCGAGATGCGGCGCGACCCGGGTCGATGCGAGCGCGATCTCCACGCAGGCGTCCTCGGAGGTGTCCGCGGCGACCTCGAGGCGATCGCGCACCTTGCCGTTCACCTGCACGATCATCGTCACGGTCTCCTCGACGAGCATCGACGGATCCGGCTCGGGCCATGGAAGCTCGTGGATGTGCCCGCCGTCGTGGCGAAGGGACCATAGCTCGGCTGTGATGTGCGGCGTGGCGGGCGCCAGCACCTCCAACAGCGCATCGACCACCCGGTCGAGGGTCGGGAGATGGACGCCCTCGTCACGCTGCGCGTAACGATAGAGGTCGTTGAGGTACGACATCGCGTGTGCGACCGCCACGTTGTAGGCCCACCGGTCGAAGGCAGCCGTGACCTCCGCGACCAAACGGTGCGAAGCGCGCAGCATCTCGCTGTCCGCCGCGGTGGGCGCATCATCGCTGCGGGGTTCGCGCACGAGAGCCGAGCCGGGCACCGCCAGGCGCCACAGGCGCTGGAGGAACCGGCTACAACCCTCGAGGCCGAAGTCCTCCCAGTCGACGTCCTCCTCGGGGGGCTTCACCGCGAGGTGCGCCAGGCGCAGTGAATCGGCTCCGAAGGACCCGATGATCTCCTCGGGCGCGATCAGGTTGCCCTTGGACTTGGACATCTTCGCACCGGACAGACGGATCATCCCCTGGGTGAACAGACGTTGGAACGGCTCTCGGAGGTCCGCCGGGGCGACACCCAGGTCCGCGAGAGCCTTGGTGAAGAACCGTGCGTACATGAGGTGGAGCACTGCGTGCTCGGCACCACCGATGTACTGGTCGACCGGCATCCATGCGGCCACCGACTCCGTCGAGAAGGGGGCGTCGTCGCTCCAGGGGTCACAGAAGCGCAGGAAGTACCACGAGGAGTCCACGAAGGTGTCCATGGTGTCGGTCTCGCGCTGGGCCGGGCCCGAACACGAGGGACAGGTGGTGTACAGGAACCCCTCGTGGGATTGCAGGGGCGACTTGCCCGTGGGAGTGAACTCGACGTCATCGGGCGCGAGCACCGGGAGCTGGTCCTCAGGGACCGGCTGGATGCCACAGTCGTCGCAGTAGACGATCGGGATCGGACACCCCCAGAAGCGCTGGCGCGAGACCAACCAGTCGCGCAGGCGGTAGTTGACCCTGGCCTCGCCGATGCCGGTGGATTCCAGCCAGTCGATGGCGGCGGTCTTCGCAGCAGCGATCTCCAAGCCGTTGAGGTCGGGGCCGGGAACCCCGCCGAGCTCGGGCGAAGGACTGTTGATCGAAGGCCCCTCGCCTGCATATGCACCGCCCTCGAATCCCTCGGGACGTTCGACGGTCTCGACGATCCCCAACCCGAACGCGGTCGCGAAGTCGTGGTCGCGCTGGTCCTCGCCGGGCACCGCCATGACCGCGCCGGTGCCGTAGCTCGCGAGCACGTAATCAGCGAGGTAGACCGGCACCGGCGCGGCAGTGAACGGGTTCAGCGCGTACGCACCGGTGAAGGTCCCCCGCTGCTCCAGGTCCCCTTCGGTGCTCAGACGGTCGATCTCGGAGGTGTTGCGTACCCCCTCGACGAACCGCGACACCGCCTCGGCTCGGTCCGGCGTGGTGATCCGATCGACCAGCTCCGCCTCGGGCGCGAGCACGCAGAAGGTCAGGCCGTAGGAGGTGTCGGGTCGGGTCGTGAACACCCTCATCGTTGCGCCGTCGTCACGCAGGGACCCCTCGGCGTCGCAGATCGGCATCTCGAACTCGGCGCCCTCGGAGCGGCCGATCCAGTTGCGCTGCTGGGTCTTGACCCGCTCTGGCCAGTCGAG
>CAYVYG010000181.1:0-6979 GCA_964454385.1 uncultured Microthrixaceae bacterium | reverse complement strand
CGCGGCTCCCGCTCACGCTCGGCGGGCGCCGTCTCCGTCGCCGCCGCCTGAGTGGCATCGGTCACTTCGGTCTCCTGGTTGGTGTTCGTTGCATCGCTCACAGGTTCAGCCCTCCTTCGCGGGCGCCCTCGGCGATCGCGGCGACACGACCGGCGTAGCGGTTGCCGCCACGGTCGAAGACGACGTCAGCCACGCCGGCAGCCTTCGCGCGCTCGGCGACGAGCTCGCCGACCTCAGCCGGATCGTCGTCGCTGCTGACAGCCCGGAAGAGCAACTCGTGATGGAGGAGTTGCTCGGCGAGTACGAGAGCATCGTGTCGTCCAACGGTTCCACGACCTCGCCGCCCCAACCCAGCGGCCCCGACGACGAGGAGCAGGACGACACGCCACCGGACTACGACGTCCTCGTGCGGCTGCTCGGCGACATCACGGTCGACGGCGACCGGCCGCTCAAGCCGAAGGCGACCGCGGTAGTCGCCTACATCGCGCTGAAGAGGTCGGTCAGCACCGAGCGGCTCGAAGAAGCGTGCTGGTTCGGCTCTGACGGCGTCTCCCACATCAAACGACTCCACGACACGATGACCGAGGCGCGGGCAGCGATCGGGTCTCAGCACCTCCCGGCCAACCGCAAGGGCACCTACATCGCCGGACCGCGTCTACGCACCGACCTCGAGGTCTTCGACTGGCACGTCCACCGCGCCGCGAACCTCGAACCCGCTGCGGCGATCGTCCACTACCGCGCCGCGCTCGACCTGGTCACCGGCAAGCCGTTCACGTACGCGAACGTCGCCCGCAACTCCTACGGCTGGGTCGACTTCGAGCACTGCGCGACAACCTGGGAGCAACGAGTCGCCGGGATCGCGCAAGCGTGCTCTGCGATCCAACTCGACCTCGGCGAGGCGGCCGAGGCGATCTCCATGCTCCGCGGGATCGCTCATGCGATCCCGCTCAACAGTGGGGTGGTCGAATCCCTGATGCGGGCGCACATCGCCGCCGACGACCGCGCTGGAGCCGAGAAGGTCTACAAGGAACACGCCGCCGCTCTCGCCCAAGCCAAGCTCGGCGATCCCGGTGAGGCCATCGAACAATTGCGGATCGACCTCAGGGCCTCTCAGTGAGAGCTCTTACTGCCACGTCGCACCACGACCGTGAGCCGAGCAGAAGGCATCGAGGTGCGGACGATGCCAGGCAGTCGGCAGTACGAAGGCAGGCGTGAGGCCTGACCGTGCCTCAAGCCACACGCGGAGGGCTGTCTTGAATTTCGCCGTCACCCGGAATACGGCGACGTCGGAGGTGACTGCTGGCTGTCCCTGAACTCCGCGCGCCGCCATCAGCTTGTAGATCCACGCGTTGGCGAGGCCCTGGCTCGGGTTGTCGATCGTGAGAGGGAGTGTGGTCCGAAACTTGTCCGCGACCTTTGCCAATAGGAAGTGGCCGCGCTGAATCCGCAGACGCTCACTCACGTCAGGAGCGGTGTAGAGCACGGCTGCGTCGTCTGGCAGGTGGTCGTAGATGTCGCCAAAGGGCCCACTCTCGAACGCCATCAGCGTCGACTGCGGTCGGCGGATGGCGAACAGCACTCCATCGTTGTCGTCATCCACTGGGTTGGGGCTGACGACGGCCATGTACAGCGCTACGAGCGGATCGAGCGATACGTCTAAAAGCGGCGTTGCCGCACCGTGGTGCTGCAGCATCGCCAGAAGGGCGAGGTCCGGGAGTCGGGCATCCTCGTGCAGGTCGAGTCGGGCACCTCGCGCCGCTTCGACTAGGTCAGTCGTGCACTCGACGACCCGCTCATCCGAGAGGCCGCCTGCAGCTACTCGTGTGTGCATGCCGGCAGTGAGATCGTGCGCATAGTTCGGCTGTCCCCTCCAGAGCCAAGTGCGTTGGCCGTAGAGCGCGTGCAGATCCCACACCGCTCGCAGCAACTCTCGGATGCGGTAGTCGTCCGGGCCGTTGGTCTGGTGCCACCAGGGCCATCGCGGTGTTGGCATAGCGGGGAACCTAAACGCCGCAGAGTGAGACGCGGTGAACGGAACCTCCGTACTCGGAACCTAGGTGGCCCGTCAGTAGGAGCAGCCGCTCGTGGGGAGACCTTGCGGTGCGAGGGGTTCTCCGTCCGCGATGGCGACGAAGAACGGCTGCGGGCAGCGCTGGGTGCCGTCGACGCGGATGCCGAAGTGGAGGTGTGGTCCGGTGCTGTTGCCCGTGGAGGCGCTGTCGAGGAGGTGCTGCCCAACGCTGACGCGGTCGCCGATCGCGACGGCTTGGGTTCCGGGGTTGCCGTGGCAGTAGGTGTACTGGGCTCCGTCGTCGCCGTTGAAGATGACGCCGATTCCGCACTTCCCGCTTGTCGGGGTGCCGACAACGACGCCGTTGGTGACAGCGAACAGGGGCGTGCCAGTCGGGACAGGGATGTCGGCTGCGGGGTAGTCGTGGTGGGGCTTGGTGAACCAGCGCGGGTTCTCGTCGTACCAGCGCCGTTCGACCGGTAGGGCGTAGTCGCCGCTCACGGCCAGGTCCCCGCCGGGGCAAGCGAGCGCTCCGAGCGTGGCGAAGGGGTCTGCCGGGGCGGGCGTCGTGCCAGCGTGAGCGAGCATCGACTCGTACACGGAGCTGAGCGAAGTCCAGTACGTCGTGGCCGAGGCCCACGTTCCGGCGAGCCCACCCCACGTCGTCGCTGACGCGCCAGCCCGCGGTGCGACGTTCGGGTTGGCCAGCGGAGCGTCGTTGCCCAGGGCGTACTTCTTGAGCAGCTGGATCTGCGCGCGCACACCGATGATCGGATCAACGAACGCCGACCCGGATGCTGCGCCGTCGTAGTGGGCGATACCGGCGAAGTTGTTGATGGCGGTATCGCTGTTGGTGAAGTGGCCCGTCTCGAGCACGGCCTGCGCGAGCGCCATGTCACCTCGGACTCCTTCGGCATCGCCCTCGCTGACGTAGAGCGCGACGAGGTCCTCGATGGCGATCCCGAGTCGAGCGGGTTGCCCGCGGCCGGTGCTGTTCCACCAGGCGCGCAGGTCGCTCACGGTCAGGGCCGAGGAACCGAGGATGCTCGGTGTGCCGTCGTCGGCGACCTCGCCGATCTCGCCGCAGCCCGGCGGCGATGAGCCACCGACGCCGATGGCGAGGATCGGCAGGGACGTGAGCCCTCCGATGGTCACGAGACAGACGAGTGCGGCCGCAGCAGGGAGCTTCATGACCAGGTAGGCCCCACGGCGCGCGGATTCTTCGCGGACGCGTGGAGAGTTTTCGATCGCCGAGGGGCCTACGGGGGTGACGACTTTCGTCTCACCGCTCCCGAGGAGGTCCCCTCATGATCCGAATCCCCGGTGTCCTCGCCCAGGTCTCGGTCGACCCGAGCACCGATGGCATGCCCGGTGCCGACCTGATCCAACAGCTCTTGAACTGGGCGCAGATGCTCGCCCTGTGGGGCAGCCTCGCCGCGCTGCTGATCGGGGCCGCCATGTACGGCCTGGCCCGTGAGGGCGGCAGCTACGGCGGCGCCAGCCGCGGCAAGACCCTCGCTCTGGGCGGCGTCGTGGGGGCGATCCTCGCCGGGGTCGCACCGACCGCGGTGAACATGCTGTTCGAGGCGGCGAGCTGATGTCCGGCCAGAACACGCCCCCGTCCCGCCGGACCGCGATCATCGCTGCGGTAGTGGTCGTGGCGCTCGTCGCCGGTGTCCTGCTCATCCGGTTCGGCCAGAACAGCGACTCTGCAAGCGACCGCAACGACTCGCGACCCGGGGTGACGGCACCTCGACCCACCGTTGCCAGTGGCGCCGCCGGACCAGCCGGTGATGCCGCTGGAGTCCCGGTCGGCTTCTCCGCAGACGAACCCGGCGCGGTCGCCGCCGCGGTCGCGTACTCGACGGCGTCGCAGCGGTGGCTCTACTTCACCGACGAGGAGATCGAAGCGGCGATCGCCGAGATCGCAACCCCGGTCGCCGCCCCTCGACTGGCTCAGGACGTCGTTGCCGATGTCGCGATGGCACGCGAGCAACTCGCCCAGTCGTCGGGGCCGATCTGGTGGCTCGTCCGGCCGCTCGCGTGGCGCGTCGACGACTTCCGCGACACCCAAGCCCGAGTGTCGGTGTGGACCGTCACGATCCTCTCCGCGGCGAGCGTCGCGGCACCGCAGTCGGAGTTCCTCACGGTGACCCTCGATCTCTCGTGGGTCGATGGGGACTGGCGCGTCGACGGTGTGCGCGACACGCCCGGCCCGACACCGGTCACCGGCCCGCACGACCAACCATGGGACGCGGAGCCCTTCGACCAGGCGCTCGACGGGTTCACCCGCATGGACGGGGAGCCGGTCTCGTGATCCTCGGCATCAGCTTTCCCAACCCCGTTGGCTGGGTGATCGACAAGGTCACCGGCTTCGTCGGCGACGCCGCCACCGCCGGCTTCGAGGCCATCATCGGCGGTCTGGTGGCGTGGGTCGTCGACGCCGTGATCTGGGTCGTCGGCGGCGTCTTCAACTTCTTCATCGACTCGACCGACCCGAACGTCCAGGCCGACTGGTTCATCACCGGCACCGGCCCCTACGCCACCACCGTCAGCATCGGCGCCACCCTGCTGCTGCTGTTCGTCCTGGCTGGGATCGTCCAAGGCACCCTGAGCGGCGACGTCGGCGGGATGTTGCGACGCATGGCGCTCGAACTGCCGGTCTCGGTCCTCGGCATGGTCGGCCTCGTCACCCTCATCCAAGTGCTGATCCGGCTCACCGACGCGCTCTCCGGTGAGATCATCGGCAACTTCCAGGACGACATCTCCGACTTCACCGCGGTGGTCCTCACCCTCAGCCACCTCGGGGGCGGTGTCGCCACCGCGTTCGTGGTGTTCGTCCTCGGGCTCGTCGCGGTGCTGGCCGGGCTCGTCCTGGTCGCGGTGCTCGTCGTTCGCTCCGCGCTCATCTACATCGTGGTCGCGCTGGCCCCGATCGTCTTCGCCACGCGCCTGTGGCCCGCCACGAAGGGGGCGAGTCGCAAGCTGCTGGACCTGCTCGTCGCGCTGATCGTCTCCAAGCTCGTCATCGCCGTCGCGCTCTCGGTCGCCGCAGCCGCGGCCGTCGGCACCGGGTCAGGCGGCGAGGTGACATCGCTGCCCGAGCCGGAGGTCTTCGCGGAGGACCCGGGCGGGTCGGTCACCCAGGCGGTGGGCATCCTGTTGACCGCAGCCGCTGCCTTCGGTGTGGCTGCGTTCTCGCCGCTCCTGGTGGCGCGGCTGTTGCCGCTGACCGAGGCCGCGCTGGTCGCGCAGGGCGTCGCCGGATCACCGGTCCGCGCGGGGCACCAGGGCCTGATGATGGCCAACACACTCCAGATGGTCACCGGTCGGCGATACAGCCAGCTCGCGAGCGGACGAGCCGGGAGCGGCGAAGCCGGAGACGCCGGGGCCGGACCGCAGGGCGGCGCCCCACCACCGGGCGGTGCTCTGCCGCCGGGGTCAGGCGCGCCGTCGGCCAGTGGTGCGGGTGGAGCCACCGGCGCCGGAGGTGCTGGCGGAGCCGGAGCTGGGGCAGCTGGTGCTGGAGCGGCCGCGACGGGCGTCGGTGTCGCGGTGCTGGCCGCGGCCAAGGTCGTCGAGACGACCAAGAAGGGCATCGACACAGGTGCCCGTGTCGCCGGTGAGACCGCCCGCGAAGCGACCGAAGGCGCAGAGCCTGGCCGAGCCGCCCACCCAGCGGGCAGTCGCTCGGCATCGGATCCGACCCCGGCACCGGAGCGGCCATCGGGGCCGTCGCGCCCGCCTGGCAGCTCCGACTCGGAACCCCCGAAGGGGCCGGGCGATGTCAGCTGAACGAGTGGACCGGTCCTACCGGCTCGAACCACTCGACGCCTCGGGGATCTTCCTCGGCCTCGGCGTGGTGCAGTGCATCCTCCTCGGCGGTGGCATCGCCCTGGCCGTCGTGACCCTCAGCGCAGGTGCCCCGCTGCCGGTCGCCGCAGTCCCGGTGTTCGTCGGCGCAGCGGTGAGCTTCACGCGGATCGGTGGCCATGCCACCTGGGAGTGGGTGCCCCTGCTGTCGGGTTGGACCTGGGCGCGACTGCGTCGCGGTCGACGCTGGACGGCTCCGCTCCCGCTGTGGTCCGCAACCGAGGGTCCAGCACCCATGCCGCCGTGCCTCGACGGGCTCGACATCGTGGGCATCGACTGGCATGCCGGTGCGTCGCTCGGAGCGGTGCGCGACCGGCATCGCCACACCCTCACCGCGGTGGTCCCAGCGTCAGGGCCGCAGTTCGTGGTCGAACCCCGCGGCGAACAAGAGCGGCTCCTCGCCGGTTGGGGCGACCTCCTCGGCCAGTACGCGGTCGAGCGCGGTGTCGTCTCCCACCTGTCGTGGTCCGACCTCGCCCAACCCTCCGGCATGGCGGACCACATCGCCTGGCTCAGCTCCGACGAACGAGGCACCCCCAACCACACGGCGGCGGCGTCGTACCGCGAGCTGCTCGAGGTCGGTACCGCGTCGGCCATCAACCACGAGGCAGTCGTCACCATCACCGTCGCCCGCGAACGACTCTCACGGCGCCGCGCCGGGAGAGGAGGTGTCGACGAGCAGCTGCGTCGGGCGCTCGTTACGTCGGTCGAAGCGCTGCTTCGTGGCCTGCGATCCGCAGACCTCGCCGCGTCCGACCCGCTCGACCCGACTGGGCTGCAGCGCCTCGTCCGGTCCCGCATCGATCCCGTCGGCGAGCGGCCCCGTCCCCGTCGAGGACGTCTTGTCGAACGCCTCGCGCTCGTCCGCGCTGGAACGGCCGGTCCGCTCGCCTTGGACACCGACTGGCGGCACCTCCGCGTCGACGGAGCGTTCCACCGCACCTGGTGGGTCGGCACCTGGCCTCGCCTCGCCGTGCCACCCGCCTGGCTGGAACCGTTCCTCTCCAGCGGCGGGGTCACTCGGTCGATGACCGTCTACTTCCAACCGGTCTCCACCCACCAGTCCCGGCGACGCATCGAGCGCGACCTCGTGAA
>CAYVYG010000180.1:0-6981 GCA_964454385.1 uncultured Microthrixaceae bacterium | reverse complement strand
TACGGCGACAGGTAGCCCTTGTCGAACTGCATGCCCTCGGTGAACTCGAGGTCCAACCCGAAGGTATTCGACTCCTCGACGGTCACCACGCCGTCCTTGCCGACCTTGTCGATCGCGTCCGCGATGACCTCACCGATGCTCTGGTCGGCAGCGGAGATGGCAGCCACCTGGGCGATCTCGGACTTCTCGTCGATCTCCTTGGACAGCCCGGCGATGGCGTCCACCGCAGCCTCGACGGCTGTCTCGATGCCACGCTTCACGCCCATCGGGTTGGCGCCCGCGGCGACGTTGCGCAGACCCTCGCGCACCAGCGCCTGGGCGAGCACCGTCGCGGTCGTGGTGCCGTCACCGGCGATGTCGTTGGTCTTGGTGGCCACCTCTTTGACCAGTTGGGCGCCCATGTTGCGGAAAGGCTCGTCGAGCTCGATCTCCCGCGCGATGGACACGCCGTCGTTGGTGATCGTGGGGGCGCCGAACTTCTTGTCGAGCACCACGTTGCGGCCCTTGGGACCGATGGTGACCTTCACCGCATCCGCGAGGGCGTTCACGCCTGCTTCGAGCTCGCGGCGGGCATCGTCATCAAACTTCAACATCTTTGCCATTGGTTCTCCGTGTTCGTTCTCGTAGGTCTTCTCTGTCGATCAGTTCGTCAGTCCGTCACTTGACGATCGCAAGCACGTCGCGAGCCTGGAGGATCAGGACGTCCTCGCCCTCGACGGTGATCTCGGTGCCGCCGTACTTGGAGTAGACGACCTTGTCGCCGACGCTCACGCCGGGAGCGATCAGCTCGCCGTTGTCGCTGTGACGACCGGGGCCTACCGCCAGTACCTCACCCTGCTGGGGCTTCTCCTTGGCGGTGTCGGGAATGATCAGACCGCTGGCGGTCGTCTCCTCGGCCTCGGCCGGACGGACGACGAGACGGTCTTCGAGCGGCTGCAGGTTCATGCAATCCTCCGGGGTGTTCGTTGTCTCTGTTGGACTCTGCTTCTACTGGATGGCCTGCGGGGGCTTTGGCACTCCACGCTGGCGAGTGCCAAAGATAGCACTCTCACATCGGGAGTGCTAGCGCACCCGGAAACCCGACCTGTTCTGTCCTGCCGGCATCCCCGTGTCCGACGATCGCCGCAGGACAGAACGAGCTGGGTGGAGCGGGAGCTGGGTCAGCCGGAACGAGCTGGGGTCAGCCGGAACGAGCTGGGGTCAGCGCACGAACAGGCGGTCGCGGGGATCGACCCCGGTGTCGAGGGGCGATGGGCCGACCAGCCGGTAGCGGTACCAGCCTGCTGCTGCGATCATCGCAGCGTTGTCGGTGCACATCGACCGGCTCGGCACGAAGCCCTGGATGCCGTCATCCGCGCATGCCCCGAGGAACTGCTCGCGCAGCAGCGTGTTGGCAGCCACGCCACCGCCCAGCGCCAGCGCACTCGCGCCGACATCGCGGGCGGCCCGGCGCGACTTCTCGACCAGCACCTCCACGACCGCCGCCTGGAACGATGCGGCGACGTCCTCGGTGGAGACCTCGGGGTTCTCACGCACGTGGTTGACCACCGCGGTCTTGAGCCCACTGAAGGAGAAGTCGAGTCCCTCGTCGAGCATCGCCCGGGGGAACCTGATCGCGGTGGGGTCCCCGTCGAGAGCGGCGTTGTCGATCGCTGGGCCACCGGGGTAGCCGAGGCCCAGGAACCTGGCGACCTTGTCGAAGGCCTCACCGGCTGCATCGTCGAGGGTCTCGCCCAACAGCCGGTAGGAGCCGTGGTCGGACATCTCCACGAGCAACGTGTGCCCACCCGAGACCAACAGCACCACCAGCGGGAACTCGAGATCCGGTTCCTCGAGCAGCGCCGCGTAGAGATGGGCCTCGAGGTGGTTGACCGCGATGAACGGAACCCCCCAGGTGAGCGCGAACGCCTTGGCAGCCGAGACCCCGACCAGCAGCGCGCCGACCAGGCCGGGACCGGTGGTGGCTGCCACCGCCGCTATGTCGCGACCCTCCAACCCGGCCTCCACGAACGCCTGCGCGGTCACGGGGACCAACAACTCCGTGTGGGCTCTGCTCGCCACCTCGGGGACGACCCCGCCGTAGCGGGCGTGCAGGTCGACCTGCGACGACACGACCGAGGAGAGGACCTCGGTGCCGTCGCGCACCACCGCCACGGCCGTCTCGTCGCAGCTCGTCTCGATCCCGAGCACCGGCGACCCGGTGGGTAGCGATCCCTGTGTCACGGTCCCTCCCTCACGGTGCGCCCCCCACAGCGCCCCCTCACGCTCGCTCCCTGACCAGGGCGACGGGCATCGCGGCCTCGATGCGCGCCAACCGTTGCGAGTACTCATCGCCCGAGATCCCATGGACCCACATGATCAGAGCATCCTCGCCGTTGTCGTTGTAGTAGCCGCTGCGGACCCCGCCAGGGGCGAACCCGAAGCGTCCGTAGAGCGACCGCGCCGCCCGGTTGGACATCCTCACCTCCAGGGTCAGCGAGTCGACGCCGAGGTCGATCGCGTCACGGCACTGGGCCAGGAGCATCCGCGTCGCCACGGACCGCCTGCGGTGAGAGCCGTCGACCGCGAAGTTGGTGATGTGACCCTCGTCGAGTGTCCACATGAGCCCGGCAAAGCCGATGACGCGGCTCTGGACGCGCGCTACCAACCAGTGGCGGCTCGTCGGCATCCGCAACTCCGCGCCGAACAGCGACCGGGACCACGGATGGGGGTTGGACGCGGCCTCGATCGTCGCCACCGCTCGCAGGTGCCGCCTCTTCATCGCAGCGATCACGACACCGTCACGGGCCGGCACAGACTCGTCCAAAGGCCGGGGACCTGCTGGACCGACCGCAGCGATCACCGTGCTCATCCGTTCCTCGTGGACCAGTTGATCTCCGCGTCGGGGCGGCGCAGGTACACCGGCTGGATCGCCTCGGGCTGTTCGAACTCCTCACGCATCGCCTGTGGGTGGGCGAGCTGCACCAGCGACGATGCCGACGGGTAGCTGTTGCCGATCTCGGCGTGTTCGACCCGTGCCAGACCGTCGAACACCTCTGCGTGACGCCTCGCGCCGTCACCCACCAACAGCACCTCCTCGTTGGTGGCGAGAAGCTCCGAGGCGAGGTCGTCGGGCGTGCCGAGCTGGTGTTCGGAGAGCCGTTGAACTCCGCCTGGCACCTGGCGATAGAAGCCGTAGTAGAGCTCACCGCGCCGTGCGTCGATGGCCGCCACCAACAACCTCGGGCTGTAGCGCACCGCGAACGCCAGGAGATCGAGGCTCGATACCCCGATCATCGGCGTCGACAGCGCGAACGCGATCGCCTTGGCGGCCGACACCCCGACCCGCAGGCCCGTGAACAGGCCCGGACCGACATCAACCGCGACGATCCCGATGTCGGACAGCTCGATGCCGGCCTGGGCGCAGATGAACTCGATCTGCGGGGTCAGGTTCTCCGCATGGCGACGACCCTTCGCGCAGTGGGCGCTCGCGAGCACCCCCTCATGACCACCGATCGCGCAACCGACCTGCTCGGTGGCGGTCTCGATGCCGAGCACCAGCATCACGAACCTCCCGGTTCGACGTTCGCCGCGACAGCAGCCACCGCACGCATCCGCGACTGCCACGGACCTCCGACACCGACCAGCTCGAGATGCCGCTCCTCGTCGGTGTCGCCGTGGGACATGCGGACCTCCAGGTACCCATGGGGCAGCACGGGCGCGATCGTGTCACCCCACTCGATCACCACGGCCGCGTCGTCATCGAGCATCTCGGCGAGTCCCAGATCGAGCGCCTCGTTCACCTGGGTGAGGCGGTATACGTCCAAGTGGTGCAGATCGAGACGTCCCCGGTAGCTCTGCACGAGCGCGAAGGTGGGACTCGTGACGGTGTCGCGCACCCCGAGACCCGCCGCCAGACCCTGGACGAACGCCGTCTTGCCGGTTCCCAGGCCCCCGACGAGAACGATCAGGTCGTTCGGGCGCACCAGCTCGGCCAGCGCCTGCGCGAGACGCCGGGTGTGGTCCGCGCAGGTCGTCGTGGTCAGGACCGGACCGCTCATCCGCTCATCATCCGCTCACCGTGGCCGCATCAATCAGATCGACCAACCCACCGTTCATCGCCGCCTTCGCCCTCACGAAGTCGGCCCGGACCCGGGCCATCGCATCACCGCCGCCGCGAAGCACCGCGGCCGGATGCAGAGTCGGAACCAGCACCCGCTCGCCCCACGCGTAGGCACGGCCTCTCAGCTCGGTGATGCCGGTGCGCGTGCCCAACAACAGCTTGGACGAGAAGTTGCCGAGCGTCACCACGACCAAGGGGTCGATCAGGCTGAGCTGACCCTCGAGATAGGGGCGGCAGGCCTCTATCTCGGCGGGGCGCGGATCGCGGTTGTCAGGTGGACGGCACTTGACCACGTTCGCGATGTACGCGGTCTCACGGGTCAGGCCCATCTCCTCGGCCATCAGGCGATCGAGGAGCTTGCCGGAACGACCGACGAAGGGCAGACCCTGACGATCCTCCTCGGCACCCGGCCCCTCACCCACGAACATGAGATCGGCCTGCGGGTCGCCCATGCCGAAGACCACCTGGGTCCGGCTCTCGCACAGCCCGCAACGGGTGCAGCCCAACGCCTCGGAACGCAGCCGTTCGAACCGCTCGATCGCATCGGGAGCCGGGGTCATCGTCGACACTCTACCGGTGCGCCACGAAGCCCCGAACAGGAGGCCTCAACAGGAAGGACAGGAAGGACAGACAGACGGGAGAGCCGGGCCTGAGGCGGTCACCCACCGAGCGATGTGATGGCGTCGCGCACCGCGCCGAGGGCCATCCAGCGAAGCTGGTCCTGGCCGGCCCGGACCTCGCCGGTCGCCAACGCCACGAACGCGTCACCGTCGACCGATGCGTGCGGTGGGGAGATCGCACGAGCGAGACCGTCGTGGGCGCCACGGGCCATGTGGTGGCAGACCAACTTGTCGGCACTCGCGTTGGTGGCCACCACACCGATGGTGGTGTTGCCGAAGCCGCTGGCCGTGTCACCTGCGCCAGCGGGTACGGCCAGGGAAGGTTCGGGCAGGTCCGCTTCGGGCGTGCCGACCACGTCGCCCCATGCGTTGACCGCGACCAGAGCCGCCACCACGACCTCGCCCTCGCGTCGCACCGATCCCACCAGGCCGGCGTCGCGCATCGAGTCGGCACCGCGCCACTTGGACACGGTCGCGCCGGCACCCGCACCGACCAGCCCGAGCCCGGCTCCGCCTGCTGACCGCGAAGCCTCCTCTGCTGCTGCGTATCCGTCGGCCGCGCTCGGGCGCACCGAGGGATCACCGACGGGCAGGTCGAACAGGGACAACCCCACGACGATCGGGACCCGCCCCCAGGCCGTCTCGAAACCCCTTTGCTGCTCGGCGAGCCACGTCATCACGCCATCGCCCGCGGCGAGACCGAACGCGGACCCACCCGAGAGGACCACCGCATCGATGGCCTGCACCGTGGCGAGCGGATCCAACAGCGCGTACTCGCGCGTCGCTGGTGCGCTGCCACGCACCTCCCCGGATGCCGTGACCGCACGGTCCGCCAGCACGACGGTGCATCCGGTTCGCGCCTCGCGGTGGGTGTGGTGGCCCACCCGCAGCCCGTTGATCGCATCGATCACGGGTTGGCTCCCCTCCGATCATCTCCCCCCGGGGCGCCTGTCGGGCCGTCTCCTGCCGGGCTGGATCCTGCGGGCCGGTCTCCCAGCGAGCCCTCGCCCGCCTGGACCACCCTGGCGGCTGTGGTCGCCGCGCGGCGGTCGGCGTGTGACCGCACCAACTCGACCAGGGCGTCGTCATCGCCCGGAGCCACCTGCGACCAGTCGAAGCGCCGCAGCGACTCCCTCAGCGGTGCGCAACGCTCCCGGTAACGTGGCAGGTCGTTGATCACGTCGCGCAGCGCGGTGGTCAGCCGACCCGGTGGGTACCTGAAGGTCGCATCGGTGATCGACTCGGGGTAGGCGAGCGCATCGGGTACCACCGGCACACATCCCGCGGCCACCGCTTCGACCACCGAGATGCCGAAGTTCTCCTGGCGCGCGGACGCGACGACGATGTCGGCCCTGCACAGCAGGTCGCGGTACGCGGTGGGCTCCATCCAGCCCCGGTGGACGACGCGATCCCCCAGTGAGGCCAGCATGCGCTGGGCACGCTCAGGATCGTGGTGGTCATCGGAGCCCACGACCGCCAGGCGGAAACCCAGACCCTGCGACGCAAGGGTCCGCATCGAGGTGATCGCCACGTCGAGGCCCTTGTCGTGGTCCCAGCGGTGGTTCCAGACCACGAGGGGATCCGAGCCGGCGTCGTCGGTTCGCCGATTGGCGAGCAGTCCGGCGAGGTCGCAGCCGACCGGACGCACCCGGAACTTCTCGCGCGCCGCGGCGAGCCAGATCCGCTGGTCGTCACCCGCCGGGCCCGCCGAGAGGAGATCCTCGAGAGCGTCGCCCATGGATTCGAGCTGCCAACTGGAGTTGAACCACACCTGGTCGGCTGCGAGCAGGCTCCGCCAGTTGACCCACGCGAGGTGACGGTCGCGCACCCCACCCATCCCGTTGGGTGTGGCCGGCTGGGTCAGCTGGTTCTCGTGGAAGTACAGCACCGAGGGGACGCCCTCCAGGGTCTCTCGGCACATGCCGAGGTAGGCGGCGAGGCCCACCATGTCACTCGCCACGACCACATCGGGTGGACCGTGACGCGCGACGTGTTCCATGGTCGTGATCGCCAGGGGCACCGACGACGCCATCATCCGGTGACGCCAGTGCGACCCTGGTTGGGTGAGCAGGTGGATCTCGTGGCGGCTGTTGGCCTGCCACCCGGTCGCCCAGACCTCGTGTGACCCTGTGAAGTAGCCCTCGAGGAGCAACACCGACAGCTCGTCGCTCATGGGGACGCCCGGCTCAGGCGACTCGAGAACCCGCACACGACCTCATACGGGAGCGTCTCCCAGAGCCGGCCCCACTCCCATGCGCA
>CAYVYG010000179.1:0-7012 GCA_964454385.1 uncultured Microthrixaceae bacterium | reverse complement strand
AGGCACACGACTTCGAGGAGGCCCGCGACCGGGTGATGATGGGCCAGCAGCGCGAATCGATGGTGCTGACCGGCGTGGAGAAGGAGATGACCGCCTACCACGAGGCGGGCCACGCGCTGTGCGCAGCCCTGCTGCCCAACGCGGATCCGGTGCACAAGGTGACGATCCTGCCCCGCGGAATGGCGCTGGGCGTGACCCAGCAGCTCCCCGAGGAGGAGAAGCACTCCTACAGCCAGGAGTACCTGGAGGAGTCGATCGTGGTCGCCATGGGCGGCCGGGTCGCCGAGGACATCGTGTTCGGGCACCGCTCGACGGGAGCCGCCAACGATCTGCAGGTGTCGACCGAACGCGCCCGCAAGATGGTCACCGAGTTCGGCATGAGCGAGAAGGTGGGGCCGCGCGCGTACGGCACCTCCGCTCCGGTGTTCCTCGGCGAGGAGTTGGGCCACGCCCGGGAGTACTCCGAGGAGACCTCGAAGCTGATCGACGACGAGGTGGTGCGCATCCTGCGCGAGGCGGAGGAGAGCTGCCGCGAGCTGCTCGAGGCCAATCGCGGTGCGCTCGATCTGATCGCTCGGGCGCTGCTCGCCGACGAGACGGTCTCGGGCGCCGAGGTGTCCCGGTTGATACGTGTCGCCAACGGGACCGAGCCAGACGTTCCGGCCCCGTCACCACCGGATCATGGGTCGCCGGCGACACCGGTCCACGGCCACGTCCCGGGTAGCCAGAACCCCGGGGTGCTGCCGAGCCCACCACCTCTGCCACCACACCTGAACCCCGGCGGGGGAATAGCCCGGGTGCGCCTCGACGGACCGCAGGACCAGCTACCCGGTCGGGTCAACGGTCACTGATCACCCGGGCATCCGCTCTCGTCGTCACAAGGCGGTATCGACCCGGGTTCCCGGACCTCCGCGACGGCAGCCCACAGGTGCGTCGCGCTGACCGGGCCCACGAAGGAGCGTTCCACCACACCGTCGGGACCCGCGATGGCCACGATGGGAACCGCCTCGATGCCGTAGCGGCGATGCAGAGCAGCGTCCCGCTTCACCTCGACCTCGCACACCGCCACCTGGTCACTGCAGAGCACAGAAGCGCGCGCCAGTGTCTCGGCGCAGGTCGAGCAGCTCTCCGAGGTGAACACGGCGACCAGCCAGTCCCGGTCCGATCCCTCGAAGTCGGCGCGGTCGAGTTGCGCCGGCGCCCGGTAGGTGGCTGCGGGCTGGGTCGGCGGGTCGCTCGATCGCACCCGCCGCAGGATCTCGGCTGCCGCGACGGCCACGAGCACCACCGCCAGCACGATCAGGATCTTCACTCCGGCCTCCGGGGGAACCGACCCATGGGGAGCCGGCGCTCCCCCCGACAGCGTCGCACGCGGGCCTCAGGATGCACCGATCGCCACCAGGTCCTCGAGTGATCCCAACACAGGCACCGCGGGTTGCAACGAGATGTCGGGTATCCGCGGGAAGACCAGCAACCGTTCGACCACCACCGGAGCGCTCGCGTGCACCTCGGCGGCGAAGGAATCCTCGGCCGCTCCGAGCGAGGACAGGTCGACCGCCACCGACTCGCCCGGCGGGAGCTCGTACTCGACGGGCTCGCCCGCCCCTCCGTCCAGGATCGCCACGACCGCAACCTCCGTCGGTCGGCTTCCGGGGTTGTGGACGAAGACGGTGCCATCCACCGAACCCGACACGGCCAGACCTCCTGCCAACCAGTCCCTGGCAGAGACGGACACGCCGGCTGACGCCGCAGTTCCTGCAGTTGCGGTCGCACGAAGTGCCGACACGTCCTTGTCGGTGGATTCAGCGGTGACGTCGATCGAACGACCCGCGACGACGCTCCGGCGACCGGAGACCTCGAGGTCGATCGCGTGAAATGAGCTCGCCGGCACCCTCGGATCCTCCGCGAGGTCGATCATCGCGTAGCGGCGCGCCGGAACCGCCGAATGGAACGGCTCGGGCATCACCTCCACGCCTCCGAAGGGGATCAGCTGGGCGGTCGCGTCGACCTCGGAGTCCGAGGGGTTCATCATCACCAGGAGCTCGCTGGCACCCGGGTCAGCGAAGCCCCCGGCAAAGGACCAGCGGAGCGCCGTCGTGCGGCTTCCCGGAACCAGTCTGAGACCCTCGACCGGCCGTTTCTCGTTGGACCCGTCGAAGCGCTGCGCGAGCTCCGCCACCACCCCCCCGGAGCGGTTCTGCACCGTGAGAGCGAACTGCTCGTGGCGCTCGAGATACTTCTCGAGCTCCACCACCTTGGTGGTGCCTGACGGCACGACGATCCCCGACAGCTCCTCGGGTGCGCGCACCCCGGTCTCCAGGGCAGCTTCGATGTCGACCGAGGCATCGCCGGGGAACGGGTTGAACAGGTTCAGCCTGGCCGTGGCATCACGGGTCGTCACCACCACCGGGAAGTACCACCGATCCGACGAGAAGGTCGAACAGGGGGCTTGATCGGCGCCGCCATCGAAGCTGATGCGGTGCTCCACGACAAGCGGAGCGTCCGATTCGGCCATCACGCTGAGCGCCGGTGCGCCGAGCTGAGAACCGACGTCCACCGCGGTCGTCGTGTCCGGTTCCACCGATACCTGGACAGAGCCGACCCGATCGCTCTCGGAGAAGCCGTCGAGGCGGACCTCCGCTGTCGACTCCCCCGGGGCGCTCAGGAACACGGTGTGCTTGATCGGAGTGTCACCGGCACCGACGTCGCGCGCGGCGCAGTACCAGGACCCGCCCTCGGTTCCGACCGAGGCCGACAACGGAGCGCGCAGGACCCGCGACTCAGACACGTCCTCATGACCGGGAAACCACGCCACGATGGCGATCACGGCCCCCACGAGGACCAGTGATGCGACTGCTACGCCGCGGTTCACCGCTCCTCCTCGTCGAGCTCGTCGGACTCATCGGGTTCACCGTCGTCGGCATCATCGGAACCGGGGGCAGTGTCCCGGCCGACTCGCTCGTCCAGAGTGGCGAGGAAGTCCTCCGACCAGCTGTGAGGAGCCACGTCGCGACCCTCGAGCACCACGAGTGGCTTCTCGCCGCTGGGGATGGCGCGCCGCCTGCGATCGGGAGTGGGCAACGTGGACCGGCGCGAGGCAACCACGACGAGGCCCAACACCGCCACCAACTGCCACACCTGCAGCCCGCGGGTGCTCACCGGTGGGACCCAGCGCAGCTCGGCGTCACCTCCGTCGTCGCCGACGGTGAACTTCTGACCCCAGCTGAACAGGTTCTCCCGGGTGGCTTCGCTCCCCGACACCTCGAGGTGCCAGCCGGGGTCGGCCGTAACGGACTGGGCGACGATCGTCCCCCGGTCGAGCTCCCCGCTGAAGTGGGTCCCGAAGCCCTTGGCGAGCACGCCCGGTGGAGCAGTGCCCGGCTCCGGTGGCTCGGTGATGTCGGAGCGGGGCGGCCACGGCGCCGAGACCTCGAAGAGGTCTATCCCCGGCCCGACCAGGATCCGCCTCAGGTCGAGCTGCTCCTCGAGCGCGTCGATCACTCCCTCGGGCATCGCAACCTCGGTGGATGCGAACGGCTCGGGAGCGGGCCGGTCGACCACGATCACGTAGCGGACCGCCATCGGTGAGACCGCGCGGCCCATCCGGGCGGTGCGCCCCTCCATGGCGGCGGTCAGCGCCGCCGAGGCATCGGCCACCGAGCCTCCGCCGTCGAGGCGCCAGCGCAACGGCAGCGCCGGATCGAGACCCTGCGAGAACCCGAGGTTCACACCCTCGACCGAGCCGAGCGACCAACTCCCGAGCGGCAGAACGTCGGGGTCGCCGATCCACAGCGTGCGGAAGTCGTCACCGGAATCGACCAGCGAGAGCCCACGTTCGAAGTCACCGTCGGGCAGGTACCACCGTCCCTGGGTGGCGGCCAGGATCTGTGGCACGAGTGCTGCGAACAGAGCGGCCGCGCCCACGAAGCTGAGGATCTGACGGCTCCCGAAGTCGGCGCGCACGACGTCCTGTTCGAATGCGAGCGGTGCCATCGAAGCCGACACCGCGAGACCCAGGACCACCGGGACGAGGAAGGTCTCGACACCTGCGCCGGCGAGCAGGTCGACCCGTCCGGCCAACACCGCTGCACCGAGTCCGGCCAGCACCGCGGACCAACCACCGACCGCCCACCCGGCCCGCCAGCCACGACCGGTGAACAACGCCACACCGGCGGCGACCACGAAACCCCAACCGAGCAGACCCACGTGCACCGGACCGACGGACCCGATCAACATGTCCGCGGCGGATGGAACCGGTCCGCGGCCGACCCACAATCCGCTGAGCGAGGCAGGATCGCCGTTGCGGACCGCCGAGACGAGCCACGGCAGGTTCACAGCGACAGCCCCCAGGGCTGCCATGCCCAGATGCACCCAGGCGCTGCCCACTGCAGCCGGCCGCCCGAAGAAGGCGGGGCCTACGAACACCAGCATCACCCCGACCAGCACCACCACGGCGGCGAAGGGGCTCAGGGCACCCACCAGTGCCACGAGGACCGCCGTCCCCGCGTAGGTCCGCAGCGATGCACGGAACCCGCGCGACACCACTCCAGGAGCCGCTTCGTCTACGAAGGGCGCCAGAGCAGCGCTACGGGCGATGCGGCGCAGCACCCACGGCGCCGCTGCGTAGGCGACCAGCGCCTGCAGCCGGGCCTCGCCGACCGCGTTGAGCGCCACCGGCGACAACCCGTAGACCGCTGTCATGGCGGCGCGGGCTCTCAGGGAGGTGCCCCGCGCGAACGCTCGCCACGCACCGAGTGGACCGAGGATCAACGGAGCCAGCAACAGCACGCGCCGCGCCGCGCCCACCGAGGTTGCGAGCACCGTGGCGAGGAGCCCGAGACCGGGGATGCCTGCCGGCGGCAGCGTGGGTTCACCGATGCCCGCGGAACGCCAGCCGGTCCACCACTCCGAGAGCAGCGCACCGCTCGAATCACCCATGGTCGTGAACTCGCGCATGGATGGCAGTGCACCCATCCAGAGGTCCCTGGCTCCCACGACCAGGATCACCGGCACGATCACCGCCAGCACGACCGCCATGCGGGAATCCGAGGCTTCCGTCGCAGCCGAGCGGATCCGTTCACGTCCTGCTCTGGTGGCGGCCAGGAAACGGTTGCCCTCGCTCGTCTCGACACCCAGCACCCGCATGCGGTTGCTGCCGCTGCGCTGCAGGCCCGTCCACTCGGATTCCGGGGTGCTGCGGAACGCCTTGCGGCGGCGGCGTTCCCGGAGGATCTCCAACGGATGGGTCAGCACCCAGAGGTAGGTCGCGACGATGTCGACCGCGGTGCGTGCGCGCCCGAGCACCAGTGAACCGACCAGTTCGACCAGCGAGGCGAGCATCGCGCCGGGTATCACCCTCCACAGCGCGGAGGCGTCGTGCCCCGCCAGGGTCATGAGGGCCTGGTGGCGCAACTCGGAACGCTCCCTCGAATCGACGTTGCGGCGCGACGCGAAGTCGCCCCGGTGGTACACGACCGCACGATGGCAGTACTGCACCGAGGCACCGGCCAGGTGGGCCTTCCAGCAGAGATCGGTGTCCTCGCCGAAGTAGGCGATCGACTCCGTGAAACCACCGACCTCCTCGAAGAGATCGGCACGAACGAGCATGCACGCGTCGCTGACCGCGAACACGCCCCGGGAGATGTCGTGTTGGGACTGGTCGAGCTCCCCGTCGTCGACGAGCTCCCGGGTCGCTCCGAAGCGATCCACCGAGAGCCCGACCGAGCGGAGCTGGGACCGCTCGAGGTGGTCGCGCAGCTTCGGACCGACGATTCCGGCGTTGGAGCGGAACGCCTCCGCCACCAGTTGGGTCACCGCATCCGCTTCGAGCGAGATGTCGTCGTGGCAGATCAACAGGAACGGTGCTCCCTCGATCGAACGTGCCCCGTCGTTCGCAGCCGCGGAGAAGCCCTCGTCCTCGCTTCGGTGCTTCACGAAGGCGAACGGCGCGACGTCGGCCACGCGCTCTGCCGGGTCGTTCTCACCTCCGTTGTCGACCACCAGGATCGACAACTGCGGGTAGTCCTGGCCCTCGAGGCTCGCGATCGTCTCGGTGAACCACTCACCGGGGTCGCGCGCGATGACGATGGCGACCACCGGTGGTGCACCCTGGCCGCTCACCACCTGGGCCGCGCCACCGGGCTCGGTGGGTGCCGGTTCGGAGGGTCCCGGCGCAGGGGTGGCTCGCGGTGGGGTCTTCGGCGCCCGGTCGGGGGCCGCGGGGTCATCGACGGTGATGGTTCGCTCCTGACGGGGGCTCAGAGGACTCGATGCTACCGCGGGGTGCTCCGACCTCAGGTGTACCCGATCACACCTAGAGTGTTCGGGTGCGAGCACTCGTGACAGGCGCAGGCGGCTTCGTGGGTGGTCATCTGATGGCACACCTCGAGGCCAGTGGTGACACGGCCATCGGCACCGACCGGTCATCGGACGGCCTCGACATCCTCGACGCTCCGGCGCTGCTCGAGAGGTTCCGCAGGGTGGCCCCGGAGATCGTCTACCACCTCGCCGGCGCGGCGGACGTCGGAGGATCCTTCGACACGCCCCAGAACACCTTCAGGGCGAACGCGGAGGGAACCCTCAACGTGCTGTGGGCAGCACGACAGGCCGATGTGCAGCGGGTCCTGACGGTCGGCTCGGCCGACGTCTACGGCAAGGTCACCGCGGACGAGCTCCCTCTCACCGAAGCGAGCGAGCTGCGCCCGACCAGCCCGTATGCCGCTTCGAAGGTGGCGGCCGAGGCGCTGGCCCGCCAGGCGTTCCTAGGCTTCGGACAACACGTGGTGTGCGTGCGGCCCTTCCACCACCTGGGCCCGGGACAGAGCACCCGTTTCGTCGCTCCGGCGCTGGCAGAGCGCATAGCCCGCAACGAGCTCGAGCACCGCAGAGAGCTGATGGTCGGCAACCTGAGCTCGAGGCGTGACTTCACCGACGTGCGTGACGTCGTGCGTGCATACCGCATGTTGATCCTCGACGGGGCCGCCGGAGAGATCTACAACGTGTGCTCGGGCAC
>CAYVYG010000178.1:0-7083 GCA_964454385.1 uncultured Microthrixaceae bacterium | reverse complement strand
TGGCCCCACGGCGAGGTGGCGAAGGCCTACGGGTGCTTCAACGAGGACCTCGGATGCGCGGAGCGCCTGACCGTAGTGGTCGGTCGCGACGGCAAGGTCGCGGAGAAGTTCGCATCCGGTGGCCTGGGCGAGGCCCGGCCCCTGTCGAACTACACCGACGCGCTGGCCCGCCTCTGAGCGGCGACCGCCTCGAGAAGGCCGCGAAGCTCGCGGGTGCGATGCGGCCATCCGAATTGCTCAGCGCACCACTTCGAACCCGCGGCACCCATCGTCGCGCGGCGGGTCCCGTCTGCCAGGAGATCCCCCACTGCATCCCGGACCGCTGTTGGATCGGTCCCGTCGACCAACAGTCCCGTCTCGCCGTCACGAACCGCGTCCGCCACACCGCCGATGCCACCCGCGACCACCGGGACCCCGACCGCCTGGGACTGGATGAACACGATCCCGAACGCCTCGACCTCGCGTCCGCCGTGGCGTTCACGGCACGGCATCGCGAACACGTCACCGGCGGCGTAGTGGGCGGGCAGCTCCTCGTCGGGGACCTGGCCGGTGAAGCTCACCCATTCGGCCACGCCGCGCTCGCGCGCCCGTCGCTCCAGCGCGCCGCGGTGCGGGCCGTCGCCCACGATCAGCAGCCTCGTCCCCGCGATCCGCTCCCGCCAGGCGGCGAGGGAGTCGATCAGCACGTCCTGACCCTTGCGCTCGACCAGGCGTGAAACGCACACCACGACCGGCGCGCCGTCGAGCCCCCAGCGTTCACGTGCCGCCGAGCCGTCGACCCCCGCGTGGAACGCCACCGGGTCGACCGCCGGGGCCAGCATGTGGTGCTGCGGATTCCGACCGAACGCTGGTTCGAGGATTTCCCTGGTCCAGCGCGACACGTAGGTGAGGGCATCGAGGCGATCGCCGATCAGGCGCAGCAGCGAGGATCCGCCCGGCACCCGCGATGCTGTCACCTCGAGGCCGTGGGTGAAGCCCAGCGAGGGAACACCCGTGCGCCTGCGGATCACACCGGCGATGGCCCCCAGGGGGAAGGCCGCGCCGAAGACCACGACGTCCGCACCGAGGTGGTCCACCAGCCGGACCGCGTGGCGAGCGAGCCCCGGGGTCGGCAACAGCACCGACGTGCGCTCCCTCACCACCTCGTAGGGGGCCCGGCGGTCGTGCTCGGCGGCTCCGGGATGGCTGGAACCCAACAGCACGACCTCGTCACCGGCGTCGATCAGGCCCCGGCTCAACTGGTCCACGTAGTACTGGATCCCACCGACCCGAGGGGGCAGGTCGTTGGTGACTACGAGGATCCGCAACGTGGCCCGATCGATCGGTTGATGGCGCGCATCGCGGCGAAGGTACCACCCCGCGCGCTCAGCCCCCCAGGGTGAGCAACTCGGGCGCCACCGGGCAGTCGGGCTCATCGAGCGCGGCGGGCACCACCGGCCCGTGAGGGCCCACCACGTGGGTGAACGACGACAGCGCGACCACCCGGGTAGCCGTCGCCACCCGGCGCCGCTGATCCGATCGTAGCTCTGAGACCTCTCGCACGAGCGCGTCCCAGAGCGGATCGCACAGCTGGGTGCCCGTGGTCGCTACCAACCACCTGGGCACGCTGGGGTCATCGGGGTCGCCGGGGTCGCCCCGTAGGTCCGGACCGTCGGTGAGCACCGAGTCCCGGCCCATCGCACGGGCGCGGCTCACCACCACCTCCTCGGGTGACTCCCCCAGGGCGTAGCGCAGCGCGGCCTCGGTCGGGTCGCGCTCCAGAGCCGAGATCGTCTCCTGCGCGGTCGCCCACAGATCCTGGGAGGTGAGCATCCGGGCACAGGACCACCACAGGGGACCACAGCACGGCTGGCGCGACAACACCCGTCGACAGGCCGCCACCATCGCGGCCGGGTGATCCGCGAAGGTCATCAGCGCCGCGGTGGCCTCCACCGCGAGCAGGCGGTCCGGCACCCCTTCGGCCCGGGCAACGAATCGGAGTTGCTCGATCGGGTGCACCCCGGTGATCCTAAGGCTCGGACCTGTCGTGCGCCGACCGGGTGGAGCCCGCGTCGGCGGGTGCGATCGGGAGTGTGGAGCCACGCCACCAGCGCGCTATGGTCGCCGTCCGTGAGCGCTGATCCAGCAGTGACCCCACCGGCGGAGGTGGAGCTCAGGCCCCTGGGCGGAGATCCTGTGAGCCTGGCGCGCCAGACGAGGCTGTTCGCCCTGGTGGCCGTGGTCCTCGACCCCTACACCGAGGAGTCGTCGTGGATCCTGCCGACTGCGGCGAGGATCCTCGGCGAGTTCGCCGAGGCGGACTGTCGCACCGCGTGGATCATCACCTGCGGTGAACAGGACGCGTCGACCTTCCTCGGTCCACACGCACAGCGGTTCCTCACCTTCTGCGACGAGGACCGCAGCGTCGCAGCAGCACTCGGCGTTTCGCAGATCCCGGCGCTCGTTGCCGTCGGAACCGATGGCGCGGTCGTCGGCTCCGCGGACGGTTGGGATCCCCCGGCCTGGCGCGAGGTCACCGACGAGATGGCACGGATCCTCGCATGGACCCGGCCCGTGTTCCCGCGCCCTGATGACCCGGTGCCGTTCCCGGGCACCCCCGTGGCCGGCTGACCCCGACATCCCGCTCCGACATCCCGGCATCCCGGGGCGTTCTCCTCAGCGGCGGACCGGCCCCCGTGTCCCCGAGGCATTCTCAGCGGGCCAGCCACCCACCGTCCACTGCGAGTATCTCACCGGTTGTGTAGCTCGAGGCGTCCGAGGCGAGGTAGAGAAGGGCACCGTCGAGCTCGTGAAGACCCCCGCCGCGGGCCATCGGGGTGTTGCGCCGGATGTACTCCATCGACGCCTCGTCGGAGAACATCTGCTCGTCGGTCATCTCGGTGGGGAACCACCCCGGCGCGATCGCATTGACCCGCACGCCCTTGCGGCCCCATTCGGCACCGAGCGCCCGGGTCAGGTTCACCACCGCGCCCTTCGAGGCGCAGTAGGACGCCTCCTTGATCGGTGCAGCACCCACCTTTCCGAGGATCGACGCGACGTTCACGATCGACCCACTTCCGGCGTCCAGCATGTGCCTGCCAGCGAGCTGGGAGAGGTGAAACACCGCCACCAGGTTGATCTCGAGGGTCCACATGAAGTGCTCGAGGGTCTCGTGCTCGGCGGGTGCGGGCCTGCCGTAGCCGGCGTTGTTGACCAGCACATCGATGCGGCCGGTGACCGAGACTGCTTCGGCGATGAGGCGCTCACGGTCCTCCGCGAGTCCCAGATCGACAGCGACCGGCGTCACGCGGTCGCCCAGGTGGCCCGCGAGCTCATCGAGGCGATCCCGGCGCCGAGCGGCGAGAACCACGTGGGCCCCGGCCGCGTGCAGGACGCGGGCGAAGCGGTTCCCCAGTCCCGATGACGCCCCGGTGACCACCACCAGACGACCCTGCATCGAGAACAAATCTGCTGGCACTGCGACATCGGCCTCGGGCGTTCGGGTGGCTGCGGTGGACATGGCGGCGAAGGTACCAGGAGTCACCGCTACGCTCGGTTCCGTGGCAGAACGAACACCGGAGTCGGGCGAACAGCCGGTTGCCCGGGTCGATCACGACAACGGAACCCCCGGTGGCCATCGGATCGACCTCGGCCTCACCCACGTCGCGATCCCGGTGAGCGACCTCGACGCGAGCATCGCCTTCTACGCCGAGTTCGCCCACATGGAGGTCGTCCACCAACGAGGTGGCCCCGGCGAGCGGGTCGCGTGGATATCGGACCGGACGCGGCCATTCGTCGTGGTGCTCCTGGAGCACGACGTCGATCACCGCCTCGGCGGGTGGTCACACCTGGGTATCGGGCTCGGATCACGCGCGGAGGTCGACGGCCGTCTGGCGGGAGCCGCCGAGGCCGGCCACCCGGTCATGGGGCCGAATGACTCGGGCCCCCCGGTCGGCTACTGGGGCATCATCGTCGATCCCGACGGCCACAACCTCGAGTTGGCGTTCGGTCAGGAGGTCGGCTTCACCGTGGAGCATGCCGGCTGAGCCACACCTGCATGGCGATGCCCGACGCGACACCGGCGTTGATCGAGCGCGTCGAGCCGTACATCGTGATCGAGCGCACCTGGTCACAGGCCCGGCGGGCGTCCCTGGTCAGCCCGGTGCCCTCGGTGCCGAACAACAGCACGCATCGCTCGGGCAGCGGTGATCCCTCGAGCGGGGTCGACCCCGCGACGTTGTCGATACCGACGAGCACCAGATCGTTCGCGGTGGCCCACCGGCCGAGCCCGGACACGTCACCGTGGTGTTCCACGTGGCAGTACCGGTCGGTGACCATGGCGCCACGACGGTTCCAGCGGCGCCTGCCCACGATGTGGACCCCGGCGGCGCCGAACGCGTTCGCGTTGCGGACCACGGTGCCGATGTTGAGATCGTGCACCCAGTTCTCGATCGCTACGTGGTAGGGGAACCGTCGCCGGTCGAGCTCCTCGACGATCGCCTCGACGCTCCAGTAGCGGAACTCGTCGACGACGTTGCGACGGTCACCGTGCGCGAGCAGCTCGGGATCGAGGCGCGGGTCGCTCGGCCAGGGCAGCGGATGGGGACCCGAGCCGACCTGGTCCGATGCGTCGCCGTGCGCGCCGGTCGCATCCCGCGCTGGCGACACCTCGACCGTCGCGCGCTCGTCCATGGCACCGCACCGTAGCGTTGCGCGGTGTCGAAAGCCGCCCGGCAACGTAGATTGGACCGGTGAACGACCTGAGTCCCACCACCCCGCCGGAGCTCCCTGCCCAACAGCCGGTGGACTGGGCCGCGCAGGTGCTCTCGGGCTACAAGATCTACGGACACGGCGACAACGAGGTCCGGGCTCTCGACGGGATCACCGTCGGGTTCGAACCGGGCCGCTTCACCGCCATCATGGGGCCATCGGGCTCGGGCAAGTCGACGCTCATGCAGTGCGCCGCCGGGCTCGACCGCCTGAGCGCCGGACGGGTCATCATCGGCGATGTCGACATCACCGGGCTCAACGAGAAGCGCCTCACACTGCTGCGCCGCGAACGCATCGGTTTCGTGTTCCAACAGTTCAACCTGCTGCCAACCCTGACCGCAGCGGAGAACATCACCTTCCCGCTCGACCTGGCGGGCCGCGAGCCCGACAAGGCGTGGATGGACCACGTGGTGACCACCGTCGGCCTCGGTGACCGGCTCTCGCACAAGCCGTCTGAGCTCTCCGGTGGTCAACAGCAACGGGTGGCGGTGGCGCGTGCTCTGGTCGAGCGGCCCCAGATCACCTTCGCGGACGAGCCCACGGGCAACCTCGATTCGCACTCCTCGGCCGAGATCCTGGGTTTCATGCGCAACGCGGTCGACAGCTTCGACCAGACCGTCGTCATGGTGACCCACGATCCGGTGGCGGCCACCTACGCGGACCGGGTGCTGTTCCTGCGTGACGGCAGGCTCGTCGACGAGCTCCTCGATCCGACCCGCGACACCGTGTTGGCCCACGTCGGCGCCCTGGCGGGTTGAGCGCATGTGGAGCCTGACCTGGAGGAACCTCCGGGCGAACCTCACACGTCTGGTCTCCACCGGCGTGGCGGTGATCACCGGCACCGCGTTCGTGGCGTGCGGACTGGTGTTGACCGGAGCGATCGCCAATGCGGTCGCCGGCAACACCGAGGTCCAGTACGCAGCGGTCGACGCGGCGGTCGTTCCGTCGATGCCCAGCTACGAACAGGGTCCGACCGACCTCCAGGGGGTCGACGCGAAGCTGCTTCCGGAGCTGGCGGCCCTCCCCGAGGTGACAGGGTCGGCGGGCGAGCTCGTGGCGTCGACCCAGATCCTCGACGAGGATGGTGACGCGCTGCGCTCGCAGATGCTCGGGCGGTCCTGGATCACCGACGACGAGCTGAACCCCTTCAACGTCACCGAGGGCGAACCGCCGCGGGGTCCCGGCGAGATCGCGGTCGACCGCGGCACCGCTGCGGACCACTCCATCGACGTCGGTGAGAGCTTCGACCTGGCGACCCCGTCGGGCCGGGTCAGCGCAGAGGTCGTCGGCATCACCGAGTTCGGTCGGGCGGCATCCATCGACGGCGGCGGCACCGTGTTCTTCGCCCCGGCCGAGGCGCTCGAGATCCTGGGCGCCGGATCCCACCAGTACGGCCAGATCCTGTTGCGCACCGATGGTTCCACCCGCGAGCTGATCGGGGCGGTCGAACCGCTGTTGCCGGCCAACGACACGGTGCTCGACCGCGCGTCGTTCCTCGAACGGGCGACCGCGGACACCCAGGCGTTCGTCGACTTCCTGCGACCGGTTCTGCTCGGCTTCGCGTTCCTCGCGCTGTTCGTCGCGGGATTCGTGATCTACAACACCTTCACGGTGGTGGTGACCCAGCGCTCGCGGGAGCTCGCGCTGGTGCGCTCGATCGGTGGGACCCCTGCCCAGGTGCGCCGTTCCCTGCTCGGCGAGGGGCTCCTGTTGGGCCTGGGGTCCTCGGTGATCGGCCTCGCCGTGGGCGTCGGGCTCAGCTGGGTGCTGGCGCGGATCCTCGAGCGGCTCGACGTCGGGCTCCCGAGTGCCGGGTTCGCCCTGTCGCCGTGGACGGTGCTCATCACCCTGACGGCGGGGACCGTGATCACCGTGGTGTCGGTCCTGATCCCCGCGTTCCGCGCCGGGCGGACACGCCCGGTGGAGGCGATGCGCGAGTCCGCGGTCGACCGCTCGGGGACATCGGCGCTGCGGTTGTACCTCGGTGGCGCCCTGTTGGTGATCGGCGTCGCGGCGCTGTTGTTCAACCGGTTCGTCTCTGCGCACCCGCTGATCCTCGGACTCGGGTCGTTCGTGTTGTTCTGGGGTGTGGTCATCGGCGGACCGCTGTTGGCGCGGATCTTCGGGCGGATCCTGCGCACCGTGGTGTCGCGCAGCCTCACCGGGCGGATCGCCGCCGACAACATGGTGCGCAACCCCAAGCGGACCGCGACGACCGCCAACGCTCTGGTGATCGGGTTGTTCCTCGTCACCCTGGTGACCGTCTCGGGCACGGCGCTGCGCGACTGGGCGATGGCCGAGCTCGCCAAGTTCTCCGCATCGGACTTCCTGGTC
>CAYVYG010000177.1:0-7084 GCA_964454385.1 uncultured Microthrixaceae bacterium | reverse complement strand
GGTTGGTGGGAGGGAACCCCGGGTGGAGGGTGTCGTCGTCGTAGGGTCGACCGGAGGCATCCGCGACCGCGCCGGTGAGGTCGATGACCTTGTCTCCCTCGAGGTACACCGCGAAGCCCGCGCCTACGTCACCGTGCTCAGCGAAGTTGCGCTCGAAGACCTCTGCCACCTCTTCGAACTCCTCGGCGGTGGTGCCGCGGATGTCAGCCATTGCGCCTCCGGTGCGTCGGTGCCCGGTGCCGCTGGTCACCACGATGGTGCCCGCCGCGGCGGCCGGTACGGTCAAAACTCGTACCGCAGGGTACGCGAGCGCGTCGGTCGACCCGAAGCCGGGAGCCGGGGGATCCAGGTGCTGGTCCACGCGGGACCAGCGGCGTTCGCCGTCGGCCGGGCGCCCGGGAGTTCAGTCCCCTTCGCGGATCGTCGTGGTCCCCAGGATCTCCACCGGAACGGTCGTCGTGGTGGTGGTCGTGGTCGTGCTCGTGGCGGCAGTGGTCGTAGCCGGTTCGGTAGTGAGGGGTGTTGGCTCGTCGCCGATCCGCAGCGCCATGGGAGCGGAGACACCTGCGGCCACCAGAGCCGAGACGGCCACGGCCATCAAGGCGCGCCGGTTGCGATCCCTTCCCGACCCGCGCGTCGCCCGGGGCTCGCTGCCCTCGATCACGGAACGAGTCTCGTGCACGGACCGTGCCGTGGTGAATGGGCAAATACCCGGAGGCCGCTGGAACGTCGTTCAGTCATCGTCAACGGCCGGCTGCACTGCCGGGGGGCTCGGCAGTGTCCTCGGCATCATCTTCGGCGCTGTCGTCGTGGTTCAGGTCGATGATGCCCAGGCGGACCGCTGAGAGGACCGCATGGGTGAGGCTCTGGGTGTCGAGGCGCCGATAGGTGGCGTTCAGGTGGTTGTGGACGGTCTTCTGGGTGATTCCGAGCGCCCGGGCGGCCTGCTTGGTCGACATCCCGTCAGCGATCATCTGGAGGATCTCCCGTTGGCGCTCGGAGAGCAGGTCCTCGTTATGGGCCTCCTCCTCGGCGGTGCGCAGCATCGTGGCGGCGAGCTTGGGGCTCAGGACCTCCTCGCCGGCATGCGCCCGCTCGAGGGTGTCGAAGACGTCCTCGAAGGAGGTGCCCTTGGTGAGGTAACCGATCGCCCCTGCGACCAGCGCGGCGCGGGTGCGGTCGGGATCGTCATGCATGGTCAGCACCACGACCTTGGTGGCAGGGAGCTGCGCGGTGATTCGCTCGGTGGCGCCGACACCGTCGAGCACCGGCATGGAGAGGTCCATGAGCACCACGTCGGGTTGGGTCTCGATCGCCAGGGACACGGCCTCCTCACCGTTGTCGGCCTCGCCCACCACGGTGGCGCCGGCTGCTTCGAGCCCTCTGCGGACGCCGTCGCGCAGGATCTGGTGGTCGTCGGCCAGTAGCACTCTCATGTCGGTATCTCCTGTCGTCGCGATCGGGTCGTTGGTTCGTCGGTCGGTTCGCCCGCGCGGCGGGCCCTCACGCCCGCTCGCACCTCCAGGCGCGTTCCGCCGTGCGGTCTCGAGGTGATCTCGAAGGTGGCACCGATCACCTCCGCGCGTTCACGCATCCCGACCAGCCCATATGACTGCTCGCGGACCGCAGCGTCGGGGTCGAAACCCCGTCCGTCGTCGGTCACCACCAGCTCGTAGTCGCCGCCGTCGACCGTCCAGTCCACCTGCACGTGTTGTGCGTCGGCATGGCGGTCCACGTTGTTGAGCGCCTCCTGTAGGATGCGCAGGATCTCGTTCTCCACCGGCACCGGCAGTCGTTGGTCGGGGTGGGTCACGATGAAACGGGCGGCGGTGTCGCTCCTGTCCGCGAAGCGTTCGATCAGCTCGCCACCGAGAACGGACAGCGGGCGGTCGTCGCTGACGCCCGAGCGCAGCTGGCGCAGTGTCTCGCGCAGCTCGTCGAGCGCGAACGCGGCGTCGTCGTGGAGACGCCGTAGCTCGGATTGCTCCAGGTGGTCGGTGACCGACAGCCGCTCGAGCTCCAACTTGAGATAGGTCATCCACTGGCCGAGGCGGTCATGGACGTCGCGTGCCAGTCGCAGTCGTTCCTCCTCGGCACCCAGGCTGCGCAGCCGGGCGAACCAGCGTGCGTTGTCGACCGTCAGCGCGATCAGCTCGCCGAGGCCATCGCGCAACAGCGGATCGACGGCCTCGAAGTGAGCCGGGTCGGGGTGTTCGAGCCCGAGTAGCCCGATCACCTGACCTCTGGCGTGCAGCACCATGTAGATGCCGCTGCGCGAGTCCTCGTCGATGGGATCGTCGGCGGAGTCACTGCCCTGGCTTGTGAGCGTGCTGCCGGCCTCTAGTGCCGCCAGCAACCGGGTGGGCAGCTCGTTGCGGTGATAGGAGGAGCGCATCGAGACCCGGTCGGTGATCTTCGGCGTCCACTCACCGCTGGCTTCGTCCAGGGTCAACAGAACGGTGATGCGCGGATCGAGGTAGGTGCGCAGCAAACCCCGGGTCCGTTCGAGCACCTCTCGCAGGGTGAACGCACCGGGCAGCGTGAGGGCAACGTCGGTCAGCTGCTCCAACAGGGCGTTCGCGGCTTCCAACCGAGCGAGCTCGCCACGGTCGCGCGAGAGGGCACGCGCCGCCTCGAGGGTTCGCGTTCGTAGGTAGAGGCCACCTGCGGCGGCGAGCGCGAGGCTCACGGTGGCCAGAAGGTCACCGGTGTCATCGAAGCGGTTCGCCACGGTGGCCCGCGACACCACCATGGTTACCGTCACCACCGCCACAGCGCCGCCTCCGGCCAGGAGAGCTGCGCCTCTTCCCCACCCGTAGGCGGCCAGGCCGACCGCGGTCAACAGGCACAACAGCCAGGGCGACTCGGTGGTACCGCTCCAGCCGACCGCGACGGCGAAGACCGCCACGTCGATCAGGGGGGCCGCGCGTCCGAGCCGGTCGGTCCTTCCGAGCTCCAGGGGCATGATCGTGCGAAGCGTGGTGAGGAACACACACGTGGCCAGCAGGATCACGTCGGTCCAGCCGATGACGTGGTTCCCGGGAGCCATCGCCACCAGGCCGAAGCCGACCGAGCCCCAACGCATGATCGTGACGGCCGAGCCCACGGACGCGTCCAGCAACGGCCAGCCACCTGCTGTGGGCGCCGCGATGGGGCGCGCGCTGGGCGCGCCCGGTCGTGTGGCCGGCGTGTCGGCCCCGGGCTCTGTGGTCATGATCCTGAATACAACGCTACCGGCGAACCGCTGCGGTGCGGTTGGACCGTCGAAGGCTTCCACTGAAGTGCTTCGAAGGTCGTAACATCGGTGTCGATGGGACCGCGGGCGACGAGTTTCGATGAGGCAAGGTCCTTTCCGGGTGCGCGGCGCCCCGATCGCTCCTACCGGTTGGACAACGGCGGGGTCGCTCTAGCGGTCTCCGAGTGGGGCGACGCCTCTGGGCCGCCTCTGCTCCTCGCTCACGGCGGGTTCGACTTCGCGGGGACCTTCGACGTGTTCGCTCCGCTGCTCGCCGCCGGCGGTTGGCGTGTGGTCTCATGGGACCAGCGCGGACATGGTGATTCGGATCGTGCGCACCTCTACAGCTGGGAAGCCGATCTGCGCGACGCGGCCGCGGTGCTCGAGTCGCTGGGCTCGGATCCGATGCCCTTCGTCGGGCACTCCAAGGGCGGAAACCTCGTCACGCACCTCGCGAACGCGCTTCCCAACCGGATCAGTGCCCTGGTGAACCTCGACGGCATCCAGTCCCACCGGGCGATGACCGACATGGCGAACCACGAGCGTGTTCGTCGTCTGCGTGAGGAGATGGAGTCCTGGTTGGCCCACAGGCGGTCGCTGGTCGATCGGCAGCGCCGACCGGGGACCATCGACGAGCTGGCCGAACGCCGGGGCCGGATGAACCCACGGATGTCACCCGAGTGGCTCCGCTACCTCGTGACAGTCGGCGCGTTCGAATCGCCCGACGGTTGGCGCTGGAAGATCGATCCGACGATGCGCATGGGCGGGTTCGGGCCGTGGCAGCCGCGCTGGTCGCTGTTGCAGCTACCCGGCATCGGGGTGCCGGTCATGGGGGTTCTGGGACTCGACATAGAAGTGCTCGGCTGGGGCACCCGACCCGAGGAGGTGCTGCCGTACCTTCCTTCCGGTGCGCGTTTCGAGGCGCTCGAAGGGGTCGGCCACTTCGTGCACATCGAAGCGCCGAGCCTGGTGGCCGACATGATCCTGGAGTTCTTGTCGTGAGCGGGGATGGATCGTCGTGTGTGATGCTTCGACACAACCGGGTCGAGCTCGCCCTGCACGCGGTCGGCCGGCGCGACGGCACCATCGAGCCCGACCAGAAGCCGTTGTTGTTGCTGCACGGCCTCGGTGAACGGGCGCCCTCGGTGCTGCCCGAGCACCTGAGCTGGCCGGGACCCGTGTTCGGGCTCGACTTCACAGGCCACGGGCGTTCCACGATCCCCGCCGGAGGCGGCTACACGAGCGAGGTCCTCGTGGGCGATGTCGACGCCGCGTTGTGCCATCTCGATCGACCGGTGACGATCCTCGGAAGAGGACTCGGTGCCTACGTGGGCCTCTTGTGCGCGGCCGCCCGCAGCGATGTGGTCCACGGCATGGTGATGGCGGACGGTCCGGGATTGGCAGGCGGCGGAGTGCATCCGGGGTCACGGGCGTTGGTCACACCGGCGTCGAGCGATGGCCCGCCGGATCCGTTCGCGTTGATGGAGCTTGCGCGCGACGTCAGGCCGCCCGACTACGCGCGGACCGTGGCGGGGTTGGCGATCGAGAGCAGTGGTCTCGAGACGCCCCTGTGGGTGGGCTCGGTGGTGCGTCCGGCATGGGTCGGGGTGCTGATCGATACGCCCGGCGTGGGCAGCGGCCCGGTCCAAAGCGGTCTCGACTCCTTCGCGCCCACCACCTCGAACTGACGCGTCCACTACCTCGAACTGAATGGTGTGGGGCTCCGTATCGGTCGATGACGCGCTTCAGTTCGCTGGATCCGGGCTGGCTCGATCCGACGGCGGATCGGGGGCTTCGGTGGCCTCGAGACGTGGGAGCACCTCCTCGAGTCGCAGTCGTGTGTCGCCGAGCCGGGTGCGGCACCACTCGACGAGCTCGGCAGCGCGTTCGACGGTCTCAGCGAGCTCGTCGACATCGACCGAGTCGGTCTCGAGGCCACGCACGATCCGGTCGAGCTCCGCGAGGCATCCCGCGAAACCCAGTTCCGACGCAGCTGGCTGGTCGCCGTCGTGGTTCCCCTCGGCACTGCCCGTGGCGGAGCTCATCATGTCGGATCGCCTTTCGGTTCTGTGGAGCTGACCGTCGAGGCGAGGGTGCCGTCACCGAGGGTGGTGACCAGCAGTTCACCCGGTTTCACAGAGCGGACCGAGCGGACCAGGTTACCGTCCGAGTCGTGGGTGAGCGACCAGCCGCGCCGTAGCATCACCCGCGGGTCGCGTGCACTGACGAGCGCGGCGGTCGAGTCGAGCCGCCGGGCCGCACGATCGATCGCGGGTGTGGTGGCGGAGCGCAAGCGCCGCGCAACGTCGTCGATCCGCGAGGCCAGACGGCCGATCACGAGCGGCGAGGCCGTGCCGATCCGGTCGAGTCGCGCGCCCAGGAGCCGGTCCTCCCGATCGAGGTGCTGGCGCGACGCGAACGCGGAGGACCGCGCGACCGTGAGCAGGTCCCGCTGCGCGCGGGCCACCGCGCCCGGAGCAGCGGTGCGCAGCGATGCCGCGAGCTGTTCGAGGCAGCGACGAGCCTCGACCGCCGAGCCGGCCACCGCGGCTGCTGCGGCAGTGGGGGTCTTGTGGGCAGTGTGGGCGACTTCGTCGGCGACGCTGCGGTCGGTCTCGTGGCCGATTCCGGTGAACACCGCGATCCGTAGACCGCAGATGGTCCGAGCGAGTGCTTCGCTGTCGAAGACCGCCAGGTCGCTGGCTGATCCGCCACCGCGCACGAGCAGCACCAGGTCGACCCCGAGGGATTCCGCGGTGCGCAGGGCAGCGATCAGCGACCGCTCTGCTTCAGCGCCCTGGGTTCGGGCATCGAGCTTCGCGATCCGCAGGCCGATCCCCGCGCACTCCAGTTCGTGCAGAGCATCGGCTTCGGCGGCGCTTCCCCTGGAGGTGACCAGTGCGATGCTCATCGCCGGGTAGGGCACCGGCACCGTGGCGTTGGCTCCCAGGATGCCTTCCTCGCGGAGGGCCGAGAGCACGGCCTCGCGGCGTTGGCCCACCACCCCGAGGGTGTATGCCGGATCGATCCCGGTCATCACGAGCTGCAAGGTGCTGCGGGCGGAGTAGGTGCGCAGATCGCCACGGATCCGCACGATCGTGCCTTCTTCGATCTGCACCGCGTTGCCCGTGCTGTGGAGCTGCGCGTTCACCCGTCTGCGGTGTCGAGCGAACAGCGTGACGTTGAGCCGTGGAGCCGCGTGGTCCTCTCCCGTGCCCGGTTCGACGAGCTCGAAGTAACGGTGCCCCGCGTTGCTCGCGTTCAGGGAGCGCAGCTCGCCGGTGATCCAGATCGGAGAACCGAAGCGCGCTTCGAGCAGCTCGCCGATCGCGTCGTAGAGAAGAGGCACGCTCCACGCTGGTTCGGTCGTCGACAAGGCCGACTCCGACCCAGCGGGAGTCGGCGTGGGCCCCAGCTCACCGGTCACCTCGTCGGTGCTGAACAGCGTGGGTTCGTCAGGAACGGCGGTCATCTGCGCTCATGCACTGCCCGGATTCGACTCTTCCAGCGAACTGTCCGCTGTGAGACCCGCATGTGTGGTGCGAGACCGGACAGTTCGCCGGGGCTGGATGCCATCGTCCTAGACGTTGTCGGCTCGGTTGCTGTCGGCTCGGTTGTTGTCGGCTCGGTTGCTGTGGTCCTCATCGTCGGCCTCGTCGTCGCCCTCCTCGTCGTGGCGTACCACCAGCACAGGCCGCTTGGTGTGTCGGACCACGTACTCGCTGACCGATCCGATCAGCACCCTCGCCAGGAAACCGTGGCCGTGTGAGCCGACGACGATCACATCAGCGTCTACCTCGTCGGCCATGTGGATGATCATCTGGCCCGACGCGCCCTCGACCACCCGGC
>CAYVYG010000176.1:0-7087 GCA_964454385.1 uncultured Microthrixaceae bacterium | reverse complement strand
GACGACTCGACCGTCGTCACCGCCGCAGACGCGCCCCGCGGCGAGTACCTGCCCGATCAGACCTTCCTGCGCGGCCGCCAGCCCACGGACGCAGCGGGCATGGTCGAGTTCCGCACGATCCATCCGGGCTGGTATCCGGGCCGCACCGTCCACATCCACGTCATGGCCAACGTGGGCGATACCACGCTGACCAGCCAGCTCTACTTCCCCGACGACCTCAACCAGCACGTGCTGTCCCGCGAGCCGTACTCCCAGCGTCCCGGCCGTGACACCACCAACGAGACCGACGAGATCTTCCCGACCGGCGGCGCCCCCGCCATCGTCGACGTCACACCGAACGGGGGCGGCTACCGGGCTGCGATCTGTCTCATCGTCCCGAGCCAAGGAGGCCCGGATGACCGCTGACGCACCCATGCCGGCCGCGTTCGTCGGGCATGGCAGCCCCATGAACACCCTTGAGCACAACCGCTACACCGACGCCTGGCGGGCCTTCGGCACCTGCGTTCCCACCCCGCGCGCCGTACTGGCCATCTCCGCCCATTGGTACACGAACGCCACGGCGGTGACCGCCATGGCGCGACCTCGGGTCATCCACGACTTCTACGGGTTCCCCGACGAGCTGTTCGCCTTCGGCTACCCCGCGCCCGGTCACCCCGAGGTCGCCGAGCTCGTTGCCCAGACGGTCAAGCCGCACCGGGCCGGCCTCGACCTCGACAGCTGGGGAATCGACCACGGCACCTGGTCGGTGCTGGCCCACATGTTCCCCGAGGCAGACGTCCCGGTCGTCCAGCTGTCCATCAACGCACTCCAACCACTCGACTACCACCTCGACCTCGGTGCGCGCCTCGCGCCCCTCCGCGCACAAGGCGTGCTGATCATCGGCAGCGGCAACATCGTGCACAACCTGCGCCGCATCGACTGGGGCCAACCTGCGGGCGGGTTCGACTGGAACCATCGCTTCGATGAAGCCGCCACGACACTCCTGCATGAGAGCCCCGGCGACATCCTGAAGCTGACCGAGCACGACGACTTCGATCTCGCCGTGCCCACCCCGGATCACTTCATCCCCCTGCTGTACATCGCCGCCCTCGCGGCCGCCACCAGCGACACCCCCGACGTGCTCGTCGAAGGCCCCGCCTACGGGTCGATCTCCATGACCAGCCACACCCTCGGTGCGAATTGTCCGGAGCCGACCAGCCAGGTTCCCGCCGCAGAGCTCGCAGAGTCCGCAACGCCCCCCGAGCAGTCGAACCTCTGACCAGCGGTGGCTGCACGGTGCGCCTCGTCAACCGTCGGTCTTGACGCGCCCTGCCACGGAGACTCGGGGTCGGACATGTTCGGCGCCCCTGCGGTCACGCGGTCCGGTCGCGGGCCGGTGGGTCTCGGAAGCCAATCAGGCGGTGGCTGTTGTCGCAGAACGGCTTGTTCTCGCTCGCTCCGCAACGGCACAGCGCCATCCGAGGGCCTTCGGCCACGGCCTGGCCTCCGGGCGTGGTGACTCGGATCCGACCTCGCAGGTACAGCGGGCCGTTGGGGCGGACCTCGACGACGGTGGGCTCGTCGGGTGCCTCGGCGCCGAGCCCACTCCCGAGCTCATAGCGGAGGGCACCGGTCGGACAGGCCCGGATGGTGGCAGCGACCTCCTCCGGATCGGCGCCGGTGAGATCGACCCAGGGTCGAGCGTGCACGTCGAAGACATCCGGTAGGCCGCGGAGGCAGATGCCGGTGTGGATGCACAGCGTCGCATCCCACAGCACCCGGATGGCATCGGACCCGTAGGCGCGGGTGCGGTCCCGGGTGCGGGGTTCGCCTGCCTCGGTCGGATCCTCGGCCATCGGCTACTGCCCGTATCCCTCGACGACGTTGGTCGGGCGCGGTGCAGCCGCGTCGGGGTCATCGCCAACGGCCCGGCGGGCACGACGCTGGCGAAGCAGGTCCCAGCACTGGTCCAAGGTCTCCTCGAGGTGTCGAACCTCGTCCTCGTCCACGGGAGCGCCACCATCGCGGAGCTCATGCTCCCGGTCGACCAACGTCTGGATCCGGCCCAGGATCTCGTCGTCTCGCATGGTCAGCCTCCCCGTCGACGTCCCCGACCAGCGTGACACGGTCGAGGGTCCGTGCGCTCAGTCGAGCGTTGCCGTCAGGGTGATCTCTGTACCGGCGAGCGCTTGCTGACAGGGCAGTTGGCCTTGGACTCTTCGGCCGCCGACAAGAAGGCGTCGAGGTCGGCCCCCGGGACCGCGCCGCGCACCGCCAGGTGGATGCCGGTGATCCCCGTTCCGGGTACCAGGGTGACCTCGGCCGTGGTCTCCAGTCGATCGGGCGGGGTCCCGCCTTGGTGAGCGCGCTGGACAAGGCCATGGAGAAGCACGACGAATGTGCGCCGGCGATCAGCTCCTCTGGACTGGTGCGTCCCGCCGGCTGCTCCGCCCGTGACGCCCAGGTGACATCGAAGTCGTCGAGGTGCGACGACAGCAGCTGCACTCGACCGCTTCCTTCGATGAGGGATCCGGTCCAGGTCGTCATCGCTTTCCGGGAAGTCGCCATGTGGTCACGCGAAGTGCCGGACCTGCCTCCATGCAGCAGACCGGTCGTCAGCCGGGAGGCCACCGCTGTCGTCGTCTTCGGGCGGCGTCGCTGACGATGGACGGGGCGACGCCTTCAGGACGGGTCGGGATCACTGAGGGCGCCTGATCGCAGGCGGAACGTCACGCCGAGCTCATGCGCCCAGACCTCGGTGTTCGTCGTCAGGTACAGCCAGGCGAGCCCGCGGTGTGGCCCCATCGCTGCTCAGCGAAGGAGGAGAGCGTGGTGTCCTCAACGGGTTCGCCGTCGAAGTACAGAGCGCGCATCGCTTCGCGCAGGTAGACGTCGAGGAACATCGCATCCTGGTTTCGAGCGCCGATGATCAGCCCGAGATCAGCGGTGTAGGGGCCGACGCCGGGCAGCGTCATCAGCTCACGCCGGGCCTCCTCGCGAGGGACGTGCTTGAGCGCTTCGATGTCGAAGCCAGCAGTGACGGCGGCAGCCACACCCTGGACCGCCGTGGAGTCTCTTGACGGACGCTGCTGCTTCTACCCCTCGGCCACGTCGGCGTGGTCGTTGTCGAGACTGGCGAGAAAGCTCGGCGCCACGGCGGCCGGCGTCCGCCGCGTGGTCTCACCGAAGCGTCTGTTCTTCTACACCTTCTTCAACACCACGGGCTGGTATTCCCCTCGGCGGCGCGTGGGTCATCATCGGGGCATGACTGGCGACGCCGACGGGCCGACTCGACCCACCGTCTCCGATCTCGTCGATCGTCTGGATGAGGACGTCGTGCGTCGGTTGCTCGGGGATGCGGTCGCGCGTGACGAGGAGACGGGCCGGGCCGTGCGGTTGGCGGCCGCGGGCCCGTCGGAGAGGCTCGAGGTGTTGGCTGCCGAGGTCGACTCGGGTCTGCGCACGCGCCGTCATCTCGGGTACTGGGAGTCCTCGGAGTGGGCGGCGGAGGCGCGGCCGGTGGTGGCCGCGCTGGCTGATGCGGTCGAGGACCGTCCGAGTCGGGAGCTCGTGGAGCTGTTGCAGCGGGCGGTCGGGCATGTGGTGAAGGTGATCCTGCGGGCTGACGACTCGAACGGGATGATCGGGGATCTGGCCCGTGACTTGCTGGAGCTGCACGCTCGGGCGTGCCAGCCGGGGATCGCGGATCCCGTGAAGTTGGCGAAGTGGATGGTGAAGTTCTGCTTCGTCGACCAGGACTTCTTCGAGCTCGACGTGGTCCGGTACGCGCCGGGCCTGGGCGACAAGGGCATCGCTGTCTATCGGAAGGAGGTGGCGGCGAAGTCGACCGGGCTTGATCGGTTCGCGGCCCGGTACGCCGCGGAGCGGTTGGCGATCCTGGACCGGGACGTGGACGCGCTCGTGGAGATGCTGGGTGGGGATCTGGCGTCGCCGTACCAGTACCAGCGGGTGGCCGAGGCCATGGTCGAGCTCGACCTACCCGATGACGCACTGCGCTGGGCGCGGGACGGGATCGAGCGCACGTCGGGGTGGCAGGTCGCGAAGCTCTACGACCTTGCCGCCGAACTCCATGCGGATCGCGGTGAGTTCGGAGCCGTGCTGGCGTTGCGGCTGTCCCAGCACGAACGGATGCCGAGCGCCACCACCTACGGCCTACTCCGGGCAGCAGCGGAGGTCACCGGACAGTGGGCCTCGTTGCGCGCGGCCGCTCGGGAGGCGCTCGGTGCACGGGACCGGGGTGGGCTGGTCGACGTGCTTCTCGATGACGGTGAGCCCGATGCGGCGTGGGTGTTGGCGACGGGTGAGCCGGCATGGGAGGTGGGGGAGCATCGGTGGAAGCGGCTCGCCGAGTTCCGGGCATCGACGCATCCGGTTGATGCCATGGCGGTCTGGTTCCGGCTCGTCGACGAGGTGCTCACGACGGCGGACAAGCGGGCGTACCAGGCTGCGGTCCGGTACCTGAAGGCAGCCAAGAAGGCAGCCGTTGCCGCTGACGCGATGGTCGAGTTCGAGGTACGGATCGCCGGGTTGCGCGAGACGCACCGCCGCCGCCCGTCCTTGATCGCGAGGCTCGACAAGGCCGGCTTCGTCTGATCCTGGATCCACCGATGACGTGAGCGGCTGAGGGTCGCGTATCCGCGAAGAGTGCCTCCTGAGCAGGGACGATGACGGTGTTCGACGTCGTCAGGTCCGCTGGCCAGGAGGCACCTTCGGTGAGCACAGTCAAGCACGGGATCGACCGCGTCCGGGTGACCTTCGATGACGAGTCGCTGGTCGCCGATGCGGGCCTGCTGTTGGCCGCGACGCTGGTCGCTCGGTTGGGGCTCGAGTCGCTGATCGACACCACGGTCCGGTTGGTGGGTCGGGTCGGTGGCGCCCGTCCGGGCCGCAAGGTCCTCACGTTGGTGCACGCGATGCTCAGCGGGGCGGACTGCATCGACGACACCGACCGGCTCCGGGCCGGAGCAACCGGTGCGGTGCTGGGCCATCGGGTGATGGCACCGTCGACGATCGGGACGTTCTTGCGGTCCTTCACCTTCGGGCATGTCCGCCAGCTCGAAGCCGTCGTCGGTCGAGCACTGCAGCGGGCATGGGGACTGGGCGCGGCCCCGACCGGCACGTTGGTCGTGGATCTGGACTCCACGATCTGCGAGGTCCACGGCTACGCCAAGCAGGGCGCCGCCTACGGCTACACCAAGGTCCGCGGCTACCACCCGCTGCTGGCCACCCGGGCCGACACCGGTGAGGTGCTCCATGCCCGGCTCCGCAAGGGCTCCGCGAACACTGCTCGGGGGATCGTGCGGTTCGTCGACGAGCTCCTCGCCCGTCTCGGCCGTGCCGGGGCCGGCGAGGCGATCATCGTGCGAGCAGACTCGGGGTTCTTCCAGCACAAGCTGTTGGACCGGCTCTCCAAGGCTGGGGTCGGGTTCAGCGTCACGATCCACCAGCGCGCACCGGTGCGCACCGCGATCGACGCGATCCCCGAGACCGCCTGGCAGCGCATCGACTACCCCGACGGCGACGCGCATGTCGCGGAGTGCGTCTACCGCGGCCGCAGGCTGATCGTGCGCCGGGTTCCCGGCCACCACGGCCCCCAGGGCCAGCTGTTCACGACCTGGCGCTACCACGCCTTCGTCACCAACCTCGCCGGCCCCGCGTGGGCCCTCGACCGCTCCCACCGAGCCCATGCCGTGGCCGAGCTGTCGATCCGGGACCTCAAGGCCGGCGCCCTGGCCCACCTGCCTTCCGGGTCGTTCAACGCCAACAGCGCTTGGCTGCAATGCGCCGTACTCGCCCACAACCTCCTGCGCTGGACCGCCGCCCTCGGCCAAGGCCTCACCGAGCAGCTCCTCGTGGCCAAGACCTGGCGACACCGGCTCCTCGCCATCCCCGGCCGGCTCGTCAACCGCAGCGGCACCCCCACCCTGCGCCTGCCCGCCCGCTGGCCCTGGGCACAGCAGTTCACCACCGCGCTCGATGCCCTCCGAGCCCTCCCACCCGTGCCCGGCTGACACCAGCCCCGCGGACCAGCGCACCGCAGACGACCACCCGGCGCTGACAACCCAACCCGCCACGACCTCGGCTTCGACGCGCCCCACCAGCCTCCGGTACTCGCCCAGCCGCCGACCAGAGCGATCAGCCGATCATCTCCCGCCCTCCGGCGTCAGGTCGGTGGATCCAGGCTGAAGCCGCAGAGACCTCCTGCTTCGTTCACCGACGACGTCGTTCCGATCCCTCGGTGCGATGGATCGTTCGCTCGTAGACTTCCGAGGGTGAGCCAGGCCTTCTTCATCGACGGGCTGTGGAACGGCAGGTCCGTGGGGGAATGGATCCCGGAGATCGTCGATGACGTCGTCGAGGGGTTCGAGCCCGCCCGAGTGATCGTGTTCGGCTCCGTCGCACGCGGCGAGGCTGGGGCCGACAGCGACGTTGACCTGTTGGTGCTGTTCGACGGTCTCGGTGCCGAAGACCGTCGTCGGCTGATGGGTCGGATCCGCACGGCGATCGCAGCACCGGTTCCGATCGATGTGCTGGTCGCTGAGGTGTCCGAGTTCGAGGCGGGCAAGGACGTGAACGGTTCGCCGTACTACTGGCCGGCCGGGGACGGGCGCGTCGTCTATGACCGATCCGCACGCTGAACTCGATCTCGCGACGCGTTGGTTGCGGGAGGCCGCCGAGGAGCTTCGGGCAGCGGATGTCACTGCTGTTCTCGACTCACCCTTCCAGCTCGTACTCGTTTGTATTACAGTGACGGGGTGTGGCTGAACCGTTCGACATCGAACGTCTCGACGATGACGATCCGTTCGAGATCGACGACCAGGCCGCACACCTGTTCAAGCACCCTCGCCTCGGCATCGATGACGTCTTCGATGTGTGGCAGAGCGACCCGATCTTCTACCCGGCGATCCCGCCGGCGCACTGGCTGATGGTCGCCGACGTCGAGGGGCGTGTCCTGGTCGTGCCACTGGCACCGCCGAACTCCGGCGATCCCACGAAGTGCCGTCCGATCGGCTGCTACGAGGCGGCCGTCCATCTCGCCGACCGCTACCGGGAGGACCGATGACCAAGAAGCAGATGACCCGAGATC
>CAYVYG010000175.1:0-7172 GCA_964454385.1 uncultured Microthrixaceae bacterium | reverse complement strand
AAGCGGATGTAGGCGACCTTGCCGGTCACGTTGGATCCCCCGTCGGCCTCAGAAGAATGAGGCACCGGGGCCAGGTCGGCCACGTGCACCTCGAAGAACGGCCGGTTGGCCGAACGGGCAGTGGATGCGTCGTCGGTCGCACCGGCGGGCGGTGCGAGTGCGGCGAACGCCGCCACCACGGCTATGAAAGCCACTAGCGCGGATCGTGTCTTCATGGTTGTCTCCTTGTCTGGTTGGTCTTTGTCTGCTTGGTTCCAACCGCGGTTCGGACCCATCCGGAAACCAGATTGGTCCGATCTGGGATTTCGCTGAGCACGTGCGCGAACCGGCCTCGCCACTGACCCGCCAGCGGGATGGAGAACTGACACCTGGGAGGCGCCGCCGGCGGGGCTGACAGGTGTCAGTTCGGTTTGGTGGTCACTGGTTGCGGGCCGCGGACCACCAGTTGGCGAGCCGTGCCACGACGGCGTCCACATCCTCGGATGCGAGCCGAGCGCCGAGGGACATCGCTGCGTCGCGCAGCATCGCGCTGCGACCCTCCGCCAGAACGAGGATCGCCTCGGCCTCGTCGGAACCGCCGAAGAACTCCGGGTGTGCCCGAACCCGGGCCGCCAGCACCGCGATGTCGTGGTCGTCTCCGAGCAGGTCGGTGAGGCGGTGCATCTCATCGACCCAGGGCTCCACCAGCGACGGGTAGACGGCCCGCAGCAACTCCAGGTGGTGACGGTGGTACTTGGCTCGCTTGCGCCACTCGTGGAACGCCTCGACGGTGGGTTCGCTGCGGCACCGCCGATGCGCCCGGACCAGGCGCCGATAGGTCTTCGCCACCCCGCCGGCGACCACCTCGAAGTCGTCGTCGATGTGCCAGTCTTCGATGAGTGCGGTTGCTCGGGCGGCGAGCAACCGCGCAGTGGCGAGCTCCTCGCTGTTCGCGTCGAGCGAGCTGTGGACCGCCCCGGAACGAGCGACCAGCTCTGCGCGTGCGGCGTCCAGCGCGGGGCGGCCCAGGTGGTCCGGAGCTGATTCCACCAACCCGTCGAGCGTCTCGATCATCACATGGGCATCCCGTGCCTCGGCGAGCCGGCGGGCGGCGTCGCGCAACGCGACGTTGGTCGGCCGGTAGAGGTCCCCGAGCCCCGGGCGCACCAGCCGTGCGAGAGCGCGCAGCTTCTTCGCGCGCCTGCGGGCGTCGTGGATCGATTCCGCGAGTCGGCGCTCGCCGGGTTGCTCGAGGTCAGCGCTCAGCTTCGAGAGCTGCGAGTGTGCGACCCTGCGCACCTCACTCTCGAGGGGCTCGGACGGATCGAGCGTGAACGCCATGACGTCCACCGTATGCGGCCTTCGCGATCCGTGAGCCACAGCTGCCGCCGCGGCCGGTGAGCAGGCGATCGTTCCCGGTCCCGACCGGTGGGCGGCCCCGAGCCCAGCGGGCGACCCACCTGCGCTCTCAGCCGGCGAGCGACCCGCCGAAGATCTGCCAGGCGAGCACCGACTTCGCCACCAGGCTCAACACCAGGTAGGCCTTCTCGCCGAACGCGTAGGAGCGCCAGGCGCCGATGCCGCGGTACTGCAACCACTGGTTGAGCCCGAAGCTGAAGAAGAACACGAACTACGCGACCAGGATCCCGTAGACGAACCCGGGCACCGCATCTGCGCCGATGACGTTGACGAGGATCGCCGCCCACGGGGCGAGGCCCACGATCGTGCCCATCCAGAACGGCGTCATCGTGGTGCGGTCGCGACCCGGAGGGTTCATGGCTTCCTGCAGCCAGCCGAACAGGATCATCGCCACGTTCGCTCCCGCCACCGCGACGACGGTGTTGATCGATGTGATCCCGGTGTAGAACCCGATCAGGATCACCATCAGGGTGGCGCTCAGGCTGTACTCAACCCATCGGAACCGGTTGATGCCACCCGCGAGATCGCGTTCGTAGAGGCTGCGTCCCAGCGTCGCGGTGATCAGGTGGTCGAGCGCGGCCAGACCGAGGAACACCGCGATGGCCAACCCGATGCACACCGAGAACAGGGTCTCGGGTGCCGGCGGAGCCGTCCCCGGCGGACCGGTCGGGAAGCTCGAGGTGACATCAATCGCGAAGTCACTCGCCAGGATCACCACCGCGAGGGCCTGCACGGCGTGCAACACCGCGAGGCCGTAGTTCCAGCGCCGCAGTCCCCTCAGGTAGTCGGTGGTCACTCCCGTCGCGGTGGGGCCGTCCCCGCCGAGCCGGTCCGGGTCGTGCTGATCGGTAGGGGTCATGTCTTCGACTTCGTAGCGAAACGCCTCATGGATTGGTCATAGGTCCGATGCGACCATGCCGGTTACTCCACCGATTGGTCCGCCACGGAGTAGGCGTACTGCAGGAAGTCCGCCACCGCCACCGACGCGAGACCTGCGGCCACTGTTCGGCCGAGCTTCGGCGCTAGCACCGTCGCTGCGGTCAGACCGGTCGCCACCCACATGTCAAGACAGAACGGACAGCTGATCAGCTCGCCGATCGCATAGGTCCAACCCTGCCCCACGGGTCTCTCGTTGAGCTCGGACGGAGCTCCCGAACCCTCGATCTCTGTCAAGGGTGCACGCAGCGGTGTGGTCACGAGGTCCTTGCTGATCAGCCGGGACAACTTGTGGGTTGCCAGGCCCAACAGGGCGACGTCGACCGGACCGGGAGTGCTGATGCGCTCACGCCGGGCGAACCCGACAGCGACCAGAGCCGAGGTCACAGCACCATAGACCCCCATGAACGTGAGATATCCACGCTCCTGTGCACGCGACCTTGGGCCATGATCCTGTTGGCTGGCTTTCTGCTGGCCGTTGTTGTGTTCGTTGCTCATCCCTGCACCATCCTCACGGGGTCGTGGGCCGACATGACAGCGCGCGCGATCCGGCGGTCCTCGCCGGTGCCGCTGACCGCCACCCAGTGCTCCCCGGGGGTGTCGGTACCGGGGCGGGCCCTGTGGGAGAGCTCCTCTGCGTCCTCGGCGGAGGTCGCCATGTGGATCGGGTCGATGCCGCGTTGCTCGAGGTCCGATTCGACTGCTCGGACCGCCTCGAAGGAGTCGAACCACGCGATCGTTCGCCTTGCCGGATCGTCGATGGGGTTGTGGGGGATCGTCACTTCACTGGGCTCACGGGTCGGGGTTTGCCTGTCCGCTTCGGAGTACCCGGTCACCACCGTGTTCAACCACGCGGGACCTTGGGTTCGATCGCTCCGCTGGGACCGGGCAGACGAGACTCAATAGCAACCTCAACGGCGACACTGCCGGGCGGACAAGGCAGTCCTGCGGACGAACGGAAGTCGTGGATCCAAGTGGGTTCGCTGCTGACACGTACGGGCAGAACCCTTCGCGATGGACAACGAGATCAACTCCGCAGCCGAGGATGCCGCCGAACGGCTGAGCGGGCGCAGCGTGGCCTGTGCCGAATCGTTCACCGGCGGCCTGGCCTCCCAGGCTCTGGCTTCGGTCGAGGGTTCCGCGGACTGGTTCCGCGGCGGCGTGGTCGCATACAACACCGAGACCAAGCGCCGTGTGCTGGGCGTCGGCTCCGAGCCGGTGATCAGCGAACGGTGCGCGGTCGCGATGGCGCGCGGCGTGCGCGACCTGATGGATGCCGAGGTGGCGATCTATCACCGGCGTGGGCGGCCCTTCGACCCAGGAGGGCAACGACCCGGGCACGATCATCGTCGGTTGGTCGGTGCGCCCGACCGACTCGGCGCCCGCGGAGTCATCGGGCGCGGTGCAGCACTTCGTTCCCGATGAACCCGGCGAGGTGATCAAGGCCGGCGTGCTGACCGCCCTGCAACGGCTGGCCGCCGTGGGAACGGAAACGCACTGAACAGCGTCAGGCGGAGCGGAACCCGCGTCGGGATCATCGCAGAGCTGAGGACCAGGCATGGCTGAAGACCGCGTGAAAGGCCAGCGACGGTCCGGCTGACCCAACGCGAGCCCATCTGGGCTCCGGCCAGCCGGACCTGATCGCTGCAGCGGCCAGTCGACCAGTCGACGCAGAGGTCCGTCGACTAAGCGCCGCGGCTACTGCTTGTCGGCCTGCCGCAGCTACTGCTTGTCGGCCTGTTCGGCCTTCTGTTCCTGGTCGGCCTTCACGGCTTCTGCTTCGGCTTCATCGGCCTTGCTCTCGGCCTCGGCCGCCTGGCGCTGCTTGTCGGCCTTGTCCTGTTGGGCCTGGCCCTCGTCGCGGAGGTCCTGGTCATCGGTCACCGATCCGGCGACCTCCTTCGCCTTGCCCTTGACATCCTCGGCCACTCCCTTGGCCTTCTCTGTCGCACTGCGGTCATCTGCCATCTGCTCTGTACTCCTTCATGTGTGTGTGTCGGGATAGGCAATTCATGTGTGTGTAGGGATAGGCGCACTTGCGGAGACGTGCCGCTCCCCAGTGGCACCTCCGGGTCGGGGACCCGGCGGATGGACCGCCCGTTGCGGTCAGCCCTCGCTGTGGGTGGCGCTCTCCTCGCTGTCGCTGTCGCTCTGCGCATCGACACGCTCGGCGAGCGAGCTGACACGCTGCGCTGAGCGCCGCAGGTACTTCGCCAATGTCTCGAGCATCGCCCGGGTGCCCGGAGCCAGCGCGTCCCGCAGACGGGACGCCATCTCGAGCGGGTTCAAACCGTCGCGGGCTCCATCGTCGGAGGTATCCGAGCCATCCGAGTCCCGGGCGGCAGCCTCGTCCTCGTCGTGGCCGGCACGGTTGAAGCGCTCGACGAAGTCGTCCATGTCGGGCTTCGACTGCTCGCGGTCGGGATGGTGACCGGGACGGTTCTCCTCTGGAACCGGTCCGGTCGAACCACTGCTGCGGGGCCGATCCGATGCCTTCACCCGGGCGGCCACGTTGTCCGGGTCGAACGACGCGATGTCCCCGCTGCGTCTCAGTTCCGGGCTCTGTGGTTTCGCCATGGTTGCACCTCGCGGATAGTGGTTGCGGACTCAGCGGTTCCTACCCACCGCAGCGGTGCCCGAAACCCCGAAGCGCTGCGACATCCGACACCCGCAGGGTGCGCATCCCGCACCGGACTGAGATGCTGTGGGGTGACACGCTCCCGGGTGTGCGGCTCGTCGCTCGGGTACGGTTGGCCCCTACCTTGCAGCGAACCGACGCAGGAAAGCGAGGCAGGGAGCGACATCATCGTGGGGAACGACCTTGGAGGATGACCGCCCGGTGACCCCGGGCGCGACCGACCGTCTCCTGTCCATGGACGATGAGCGCTCGATCGAGGTCGGATCACAGGCTTCAGCAGCGCAGTTCGAAGCGATAGTGGAGGTCATGTCCGAGGGCGTGGTGGCCTTCGGAGCGGACCAGCGGATCATCATCTGCAACCCAGCGGCGCAAGCCTTGTTGAAGCTCGACGCCTCAGGGCTGTTGGGACGCCGGTTCGAAGATCTGCCGGAGCTCGTCGACGCCGGTGAACCGGGCTGGTTCGAGGAGACCTTCGACGGCGGTGCTGTGTCCCGCCAGTTCGGTGGTGGCCCTCTCGAGCTGGTCGACCGGGAAGGCGTCACCAGGTTCGTCGAGCCTACGGTGTCCACCGTGCGCGTGGACGGTGGATCGGTGACCGCGCTGATCATGCGGGACCGCACCGACTCCGAGTGGGCGAGCCGACAGCTCCGCTCGGCGTTGGAGTTCGACCGCCTGGTGCTCAACACGATCGATGCGCTGGTCCTCGTCCTCGATGACCGCGGGCGGATCGTGTCGTTGAACTCCGCTGCCGAGAGGACCACCGGACACAACGCGTTCGATGTCACCGGAAGGTCGTTCTTCGACCTACTGATACCCGCCCATCGGCGGATCGAGTCCCACCAGAATTTCGATCAGTTGCTGGCGCGAGGCGGCTCGACCACTTCGGAGACCGACTGGGTGACCGCGGACCGCAGCCACCGCCTCGTGCGATGGACCGCTTCGGTGCTGAGCGATGACAGCGCGCCCGACACGGATGCTGAGGTCGTGGTGACCGGACTCGACGTCACCCATCAGCGACAGCTCGAGAGCCAGGTCATCGAAGCCGAGCGCGTCCGGGCCGCAGCTCAGCTCGCCGGTGGGCTGGCACACGACTTCAACAACATCTGCGCGATCATCAAGGGACACCTCGATCTGCTCGCGGGAAGCGAACCAGCCGACGATGACTCACGACGCCGGTTCCGGGCGATCGACGTCGCGATCGAACGTCTCCAGGGCCTCACGTCGAACCTCGCGAACCTCGATCAACAGCAGGCTGCTGAGACCAGGGCCGTGAGCCTCAACGAGGTGGTCGCACGGCTGGGCTCGGTGCTGACCGACCTGATGGACCCGGGGATCACCCTGGAGATCCGCGCCGGCGCCGAGGCGGATGCTGTGAGGGCGGACCGCGCACGCCTGGAACAGCTGATCTTCAATCTCGTGTTCAACGCGAGCGATGCCTGCGAGCAGGCCGGCACGATCGCGGTGACCACAGAGCACCTGGACCGTCGAGAGCGCTCCGGGTCCGATCACCCGTGGGTGTGCCTCAGAGTCGTCGACGACGGTCACGGAATGGATCCGGATGTCCGCGAACGCATCTTCGAACCCTTCTTCACCACCAAGGCACGGGGATCGGGCCTCGGGCTGCCGTTGGTGCGTGCCATCGCCGAAGCCCATGGCGGGGTCATCGAGGTGGACTCGGCTCCCGGTGAGGGCACCACCGTGTCGGTGTGGCTGCCGCTGCGCGAGGACGCTGACGGTCCCAGCGATGCTGCCGATCCCACCGATACTGGCCGTCCCTGCGATGCTGTGGAGCCGGGCGATGTTGCAGGACCTGTGGTGACATCACCCGCACGGTCCGGCTGTGAACCGTCCCGCACGGTCGTGAGTGTGCTGCTGGTCGAGGACGAGGACGAGGCGCGCCAGGTTTTCAGCGACATGTTGACGATCCACGGCTACCGGGTCGATGCCGCATCGTCGGTGCGCGAGGCGCTGGAGGTGATCGCACGCGGTGGGCCACCGGATGCGCTCATCACCGACCTCCGGATGCCCGGAGGCGGCGGCGACGAGTTGGTGGCGGCCCTCCGGCGGGATCATCCGTCCCTGCCCGTGTTGTTCATCTCCGCCTATCAACAACACCAGCTGCCCGTCGCGGCACACGGCGAACGCCAGGCGTTCCTGCGCAAGCCGTTCTCGAGCGACGACCTCCTGGTCGCGCTCGCCA